>JAIRTV010000454.1 GCA_031254675.1 Planctomycetaceae bacterium
ACTATTAACCTTACTAAGCAGGAAAAAGAAGAGATTGCTAAAAAGGAATCAATTCAAATAACCCGTCGTGCGATTGAAGTACCGGAGGAATTACACCAACAGGCAATTGAATCCGTTAATGATTAACGATTTTCGATGGCATGTTGTGTTGATGGTCGTTGGTTTTGTTTTTATTTGCCTTGTAATATTGTTTCGTCGCATAAGTACGAAAAAAAATAAATATTTGTAAAAAACATGTTATTCGAATTTACTCATCCGCAATATTTGGTTGGTTTAATTTTTGTTGCGGTTCTTCTTTGGGCGTTCCGTTATTCGTTGACGGATTTTTCGAAAACGCAACGTTATTTTTCGTTGGGTGTTCGTTTTGTCATTCTGATACTGATTGTGTTTGCTCTTTCGGGATTGACATTGTTGTCCTCGACACGCGAAAAGATGTTGGTTTTTCTGCTTGATCAAAGCCGAAGTGTTGATCTTGCCGCCAATGAAAAAGCGCGACAATTTATTGAAACGGCTCAAAAGATTGCCGGAAAAACACCGATTCAAATCGTCACATTTGCCGCCAATCCACAAATTCAAAATTCCGCAACACCGGTTTTTTCTTCATCTGATTTTGTACGAAAAGAAGTTGCCGCGTCAGAATTAGTTGAATTGCCGGAGCAATCCGAACGATCCGAATTCTTGGATGTGAATGCGACGAATATTGCGGCAGCGTTGGCGCCGGCATTGGCGTTAATTCCTCCGCGGTATGTGCCGCATCTTGTTATTTTGAGTGACGGTAATGAGACGGAAGGAGATATTCTGACGGCGGCGGTTCGGGGCGGCGTTACAATTTCTACGGTACCGCTTCCTGCTTCCGCCGAACCCGAAGTTCAACTTGCCGATATTAAATTGCCCGCTCAAATTCGACAAGGAGAACCGTTTTACATTGATATTGTTATTCAAAGTAATTATCGCATCGCAGGAACAATTACGTTGTACAAAAATTCGTTCAAAGTGATTGAAGAAACAAAACCACTCGAAATCGGTGAAAACATTTTCCGGTTTCGGCAATCAGCGGATGATCAACGTCAACAGGAATTTTCTGTAACAGTTCGTGCTGTCGGCGATACCATTTTGGACAATAATCAGGTATCCGGTTTGTTATTTACCGGTGGCAAACCGCGTGTTTTGATTATCGACAGCGAACCGAAAACAATTCGTGATCTTACTTCGGCTTTGCGGGAACAGGATATTACGGCGGAAGTTCGACCGCCGGAAGGAACTCCGCGAACACTCGAAGAATTGGATCAATTTGATGCGGTGATTTTGTCGAATGTTCCGGCAACATCGCTGACAATCCACCAAATGAATTTGTTGCGAATTTATTTGACGGATTTGGGCGGCGGTTTAATGATGCTTGGCGGCGAACAATCGTTTGGACTTGGCGGTTATTACAAAACGCCGATTGAGGAAATATTGCCTGTCCGATGTGATTTTGAAAAAGAGAAGGAAAAACCGTCGCTTGCTATTAGTCTCGTGATTGATCGTTCCGGTTCGATGGGCGGTCAGAAAATGGAACTTGCCAAAGATGCTGCCAAAGCAGCGGTTGAACTTCTTTCTCCTCGCGATTTTGCAACAGTAATTGCGTTTGATCATGAAAGTTATGTTGTCAGTGCGATGCAAAGTGTGGTTTCAACCGGCACAATCAACGCCGCTATTTCTACAATTGAAGCCGCAGGAGGCACCAATATTTATTCCGGTTTGTTTGACGCTTACGAACAACTCCGTCGAACTTCGGCAAAATTAAAGCACGTTATTTTGTTGACAGACGGACATAGTGCGCCCGGCGATTACGAAGGAATTGTTCGGCAAATGGTTAACGATCAGATTACCGTTTCAACAGTTGGCGTGGGTGATGCGGATAATGAATTGCTCAAAATGATTGCCGAAAACGGTAAAGGGCGACATTATTCTTGTAACGATCCGCAAGCAATTCCGCAAATTTTTGCGAAGGAAACGATTACCGCTGGTAAATCCGCTATTCATGAAATGCCGTTTGTGCCGGTTATTATCACGCCAACCGAAGTGTTGGCGAATATTGATATTGAAACGGCGCCGCCGTTACTGGGTTATGTTGTAACACGGGCGAAACCGACCAGTCAGTTTATTTTAGCAACACAAAATGAAACCGGAACAGGTGATCCGTTATTGATTTGGTGGCGTTATGGACTTGGTATGTCGGCGGCGTTTAGTTCGGATGCCAAGAGTCGTTGGGGAGCGGAATGGTTGACTTGGGCTGGCTATTCAAAATTTTGGGCACAAATTATTCGGCAGATCATGCGTAAATCCGATCAACG
Organism: Planctomycetaceae bacterium; assembly: GCA_031254675.1. Lineage (GTDB taxonomy): Bacteria > Planctomycetota > Planctomycetia > Pirellulales > Thermoguttaceae > WRKP01. The sequence continues at coordinate 2,337 of JAIRTV010000454.1, forward strand.
TGGTTCGGCAATCGAAATTCGGCAACATTCCGGTAAAATTCATTTGACGCTGGATGTTACAGACGAAGAAAAATACGGTTACATTAACGAAGCAACCGGTCAGACAACCGTGATTTATCCCGACCTGAACAAAGAAGAAATAATGTTGCAACATACGGCGCCGGGACGGTATGAAGCGGTTGTTGATTTGGAACAGCCGAATTATTCGGGCGGTTATCATTTTCAGACGGTTTTGAAATCCGGTGAAAAAACGATTGTGAGTCAATCGCGTGGAGTGATGATTGGCTATCCTGAAGAACTGCGGCTAAAACCGACAAACAATAATTTATTACAACAAATTGCGGAATCAACAGGCGGATTGTTTGACCCGAAACCGGAAGAACTTTTCGAACCAGACCAAACTCGTACCGCATGGCGTGCGACACCGCTTTGGTCTTATCTTTTAGCGCTTGCGGCTGGATTTTTTGTTCTGGACGTACTGTTGCGGCGGATTGACTTTAGGTATTTCGAAAATCCCTCGTTCTTACTTTCGCTACGAAAAACACGAATCTTCACGAAAAAATCTTAGTATTCATGGGATGGTGTGTCAATTTCGATAAACAGTAGGTTATTTTTCGGAAAAAATATTTCTTCTTGACTTCTTGTTGACTTTTTGCGATATGTTATGTAAACTAAGAATGTTGTTTAATCGTATTACGTTATTTTGTCGCGTTGTTTGCGACAAACATTCTACGATTATTTCGAAAAAACCTTGTAAAATGAGGAATACAATTATGAAAAGTTCTGTTAAAAATGTTTCGAATCATTTACTACAAAACGCACGAAACTATCTGGTGAAAAGACAAATGTTAAAATGGGCAAGGCA
>JAIRTV010000461.1 GCA_031254675.1 Planctomycetaceae bacterium
GGCGGCGCGCGAAGCCGCAAGACGAATGCAATGTACGAACCATTTGAAGCAAATTGGTATTGCCGTACATAATTTTCACGATACACAAAAAAGTCTTCCACCTGTTCTGGTTGCCAACAATCGACTATCTATATGGGGTTTGATTATGCCGTATGTAGAACAAGTCGCTCTCTATGACTTTCTCACAGAAGGAAATGAAACATTGACCGCCAACACAGGTTTTGACCGTCAATTTGATTCGACATGGTGGCATGGTTTAAATGAAGAGCAAAAGAAACAGACCACAACAATTTCCTATTATCGTTGTCCCACTCGGCGTGGTTCTCCTGTTTTCAATGACGATACGTATCGCCCCGGACCATTGGGCGATTATTTCGCAGTAGTTTGTACCGATGTAAATCGTCCAGGCTTTTGGCAAATGCTCCAAGAATCCGGCAATAACCCCAATTATCATGTTGGTCCCTTTCGTGTTGCGATGGTAACATGGACAACCGATCCTAATTACAGTGCCACGCCTCCCACATATGGTCGGCTTGCTTCCTGGACAGCACGTGATACGTTGGCACGTTTCGAAGATGGAACAAGTAATACAGTAATTTTTGGAGAGCGACATATTCCTCTTATGTGGTTAGGAGAATGTGTCCCGGGATGGAATAGTGCGCCCAATATCAATCGTCACAAAAAAGATTGTAGTTTTTTAAGCGGCTCTGGCACTGCATCAGAAAATGACATCTATGGTGTTCTCAATTCTCCAAGAAGTGATGTTTATCCTTCTGGTAAACCTACTGTAAGAGACCACAATTTTGGAAGTGGACGTCCCGATATTGGAGGAACAGATCCCGCCGGATCAGATTATATTGCCGCTCGGCATTATGCATTCGGCAGTTTACATCCCGGTGTTTTTAATACTTTGTTTGGCGATGGTTCCATATTGACTTGTCCCGTTACGTATCCTCCGCGAATGTTACTGCGAATGTCAGAAGTTAATGATGGACAAAGTATTGAATTTCCGTAATATTTCACGGAATAAGTGAAACTCCTGCAAGAATGATGTCAAATCATCAAAAGTGTCCACTGGTGAAACCAACTCGGTCATGTTATGATATTGCCTGGATTGTTTGCTCGTTTTACACAATATTAATTCGTTTACAGAACGTTACTCGAATACGATTTTACTAATTGGTAACAATTAGTAAAATCGAAACCAGTAGTTTTTTTGTTATTTCTATTTCATGACAATAAGGAGTTACTCAATGAAACAATTATTTTATTCTATTTTTGTTTTCGGATTTTTGTGTTTTGCCGCATTTTCGGACGAAATCGTAATCAACGAAATGATTGTCAAAGATTGGATTGATCAAGACAAACAGTTTCAAGTAAATCACAAAATGAACGTTTCGTTTTCACCGGAACATACACGGAATGTTATTGAATCGGCATTGGCGTTGATTGAACGGATCAAAACAATCGACGGCACCGAACCGGAAATATTGGACGCGATTCTTATTTCGTTAAAGAAACTTCAAAACACCCTAACAACCGCAACTCCCAATCAATACGAATCCTTGTACCTCGAAGCCCGAAAATTGAAACGTTCCATTATTCAATCTCATCCGCAATTAAAATCGCTACAAAAACTTCTTTTTATTACGAAACACGATGCCGATGATCCGTCGTTTCACATGTGTGATCAGTTTTATGGTTTTACGGCACGTCCCGGCGGCGGACTTTTTGTTCTTGAAAATCCGTTGTCCGATTCGCCGAAACTCGTGAATTTATTGGAAAATTCTGTTGTCGAACACGGCAGAATGAAAGGACGAAAACTTCAAGGCGGCGCGTTTCTCTCTCCAGAAGTGTCCTTTGACGGTCAAACTATTTATTTCGCTTATTGCGAAGCGAAACCAAGTGATCGTTCCTGGAAACAAGAAAAAAGTGTTCCGTATTATCACGAATGGTCGGAATCATGTTGTTATCATCTTTTTCGTTGCAACAGTGACGGCACAAATCTTGTACAATTAACCGATGGTTCCGTCAATGATTTTGATCCTTGCGAATTGCCGGACGGACGTATTGCGTTTATTAGTGAACGTCGCGGTGGATTTTTGCGATGTGGTCGGTATTGTCCGGTGTACACGCTTTTTTCAATGGAGCCGGATGGTCGTGATATTATTTGTCTCAGTTATCACGAAACACACGAATGGCAACCCAGTGTTGATCACAACGGAATGATTCTGTACACACGTTGGGATTATGTTGATCGCGATACAAATGCGGCTCATCATCTTTGGACTTGTTTTCCTGACGGTCGTGATCCGCGATCTTATCACGGCAATTATCCGATCAAACGCGAATCGCGTCCTTGGATGGAAATGGATATTCGAGCGATTCCCAATTCGCATCGTTATGTTGCTGTTGCTGGAGCGCATCATGGACACGCTTTTGGATCGCTTGTTCTGATTGACCAACGTCTTGACGACGACAACGCCATGTCGCAAGTTACAAGATTAACACCGGAAGTTCCCTTTCCCGAAGCGGAACGAAAACCAACTCAACCGTTTATGATTTACGGTACGCCTTGGCCTTTCAGTGAAGAGGATTATTTGTGCGTTTATGATTCCGAAGCAAAAAATCGCGGCATTTACTGGATTGATGCGTTCGGAAACCGCGAACTAATTTACCGTAACACGGAAATCAGTGCGCATAGTCCGATGCCGTTGACTGCCCGACAACGTCCTCCGGTTATTCCCACCCAAACAACACAGGCAACACGATATCGTAATGAAAAACAAACCGGTGACGAAAAATCCTATGTTGGAATTGTCAATGTTTATCAAAGCGATTTCAATTGGCAGACAAGCAATCAGCAACCAGTCAAAATTAAAGCCATTCGAATTATTCAACTGTTTGCCAAATCAACACCGGTTCCTGATGATCCCAAAATTGGTATTGGTAAACAAACGAACGCACGCGGTGTTTTGGGAACGGTTCCGGTTGAGGAAGACGGCAGTGCGTTTTTCGAAGCTCCGGTAGGCAAACCAATTTATTTTCAGGCTCTCGACGAACACGGTCGCGCCGTCCAATCCATGCGAAGTGCAACTTATCTTCACCCCGGCGAACAATTGACTTGTGTTGGTTGTCACGAAAACAAACGTAACAGTTTGCAAAGTTCGTCGTCAACCGCCGCTGCATTTCATCGGTTGCCGTCAATCATTCGCAGGGAAGTTTCCGGCAGTTATCCGCTCAATTTTGTCCAACTTGTTCAACCGGTTCTGGATAAACATTGTATTCGCTGTCATGGCGAACAAGATCATCCTGCCGCAAACAATCTTAAAACGAAACATTTATTTGACTTAACAGGAATTACCGATACGCCAAACGGTTGGACACGATCTTATCAACATCTTGCACCAAAATACGGATTCTATTTTCATTCCGACAACGGTTCCATCAATGATCCAATTCACGGCGGTTCGCGAACAATTGCGGGACATTTTGGAGCGTCGGCGTCGGCACTTCGTGATTATCTAAACGAAAATCATTACGGTGTACAACTATCGCCGGAAGAACGCCATCGAATTGATCTTTGGCTCGACGCCAACAGTGTTTTCTACGGAACTTACGAAAACACGCGAATCCAGTCCATCGGTAAAGATGTTCGTCCGGCGTTGGAATAATCTCAGAACGATTGATTCAGTAAAATATTGAAACATGTAAGAATGTCAAACAACAAACCTCATGATCATTAAAAAGGAGAACAATAAGGTTTGTTGAAATAATTGGTTATTCGACTTCAGCAAACTCTTAAAACAGTTAGACTTTTTCTTTAACCTCCGCCAAACACAAGGTACTTTACTTTAATACTTGTTTTTGTGATGATTTTATTTGAACGCGGAAAACACAAAAATTTTTTATTTTTCTGTGTTCAAAAAAATATTGAACACGGAAAACACAAAATACACAGAAAAGTTTTATGATAAATCAATTCATTGACATATTTAATTTTTCAAAAAAAACGTGAACGGTTACTGAATGATTAAGTGGACGGTATTTTGTTAAACATCGTCCACTGTTTTCTATTTGCGAAACGTTACAAATATTTTGTAATTTCTTTCGATCAGACGGCAGATTTAATGTACATATTTTCCGTCTTTCCAAACCCAAGGTGTTTGCGGATCTAATAAATCATCAGGTAAAATTTCTTCCTTGACGAGTTTCCGAAACA
>JAIRTV010000463.1 GCA_031254675.1 Planctomycetaceae bacterium
GAAAAGGCTTTCTCGATGTGGTCAAACAGTTGAACGCGGAAATCGTCTGCCTACAGGAAACAAAAATGCAAAAAGGACAAGCAGAAATTGATCTTCCTGATTATTTTCAGTTCTGGAACAGCGCCGTAAAAAAAGGATATTCAGGAACCGCCGTCTTTTCCCGCCGGAAACCGTTGGCAGAATATTACGGTCTCGGCGTTCCGAAACACGACCAAGAAGGACGTGTCATCACTCTCGAAATGGACGACTTCTTCCTCGTCAATGTGTACACCCCAAACGCCCGACAAGAACTCGTTCGATTAGATTATCGAATAGAATGGGAAAATGATTTCCGCTCCTATCTGAAAAAACTCAACAAAACGAAACCAATTATCGTTTGCGGTGATTTTAATGTTGCCCATGAAGAGATTGACTTGCGGCATCCCAAAACCAATCACAACAACCCCGGATTCACAGACCAAGAACGCGGGAAAATGACGGAATTGCTGAAAATTGGATTGGCGGACACTTTCCGAACACGTTATCCCGATACGGAAGGGGCTTATACGTGGTGGAGTTTCCGAAGCAACGCCCGCGAAAATAATACCGGTTGGCGAATTGATTACTTTTTGGTGTCGCAATCTCTCTTGCCCCGCGTCAACAACGCCATGATTTATCCTGAAATATTCGGGAGCGATCATTGCCCCATCGGATTGGAATTAGCAAACGACAACAAATTGCGAACATCGACCAGAACAACTTCAAAAAAATAACCCCCAACAGTCACTAGAATAGACAACGACAAAATATTCGTTGTTTATTGGACACCGTTATTGCAATTTTTGCTTCAGATGTTCCATTCCCTCTTCGTAGGAAAGTTTGGGTTCATAACCAAAATCTTTTTTCGCTTTTGAGATATTCAGGTAATGTGTTTGGGCTAATTGCGCCGCCAAAAAGCGAGTCATCCACGGTTCGCCCGACAAACGGAACAATTTATAACAACTCTCCAAAAAACAACCAACTTGCCATGCAGTTTTCAAGGAGATTGAACGTTGTACGTTGGGCAACCCTTTCATGCTGAGAATTTCGTTGATCCAATTCCAACAATTAACCGGTTTGCCCTGCGAAATATAATACGCATTGCCGTTTACCGGACTGGACGAATCGGTTAAGGCGTTCGCCGCCAGAATGTGGGCTAACGCTGCATTTTCCACAAAAATAATATCAATCAAATTCGAACCGTCCCCAACCCGAAACAATCGCCCTTGTTCTGCTCGCGCAAATAATCGCGGAAATAAATGCCGATCACGGTGTCCAATAATTAGATGCGGACGCAACGAACAAGCCAAAAACGGAACTCTCGAACCTAAATGATTTGACGAAACAGAGTCAAGAATCATTTTCTCCGCAATCGCTTTGCTATGCGGATAATGAGCCAGCCAACGATTAGGGTAAGGTAACGATTCGTCCACTCCTTTTTGTGGTTGGCAATTGAACGTAACGCTGGCGCTGCTTGTATAAATTAACCGTCGAACTCCATTGTCGCGGCACGCATCCAGAACATTTTGTGCGCCGACAATATTGGTTTCATAAAATGGTTTCCAATGTACCGAAATACTGGGCAAGGACGCCGTATGATACACGGTTTCGACACCGCGACAGGCGTTGTGTAATGCTTGCCGATCTGCAAGGTTGCCAAGCACAATCTCGGCATGATTGGGTTCTGCCGGTTGACGACGACAAAAAGCACGAACTTTTTCTCCGCGTTCTAAAAGTTGCCGGACGATTTCGCCGCCCAGAAAGCCTGTACCACCAATAACAAGATTCATACGACAATATAAAAATTGAGAATTAAAAATTAAGAAAATTAATAATGATTCAACGGAATTTTCGGTTTAACCGTAAAATTTGTTTTCTCCAAAAAATCATCAATACAATACGTTTTTCTTTTAACAATCGGCTTTCTCTGTTTATTTATCCCGTAATTTCATGTATTTTTCCATTCCAAGAACCAAACTCGAACATCTAAAAGGCATAAAAAATCTTTAATATACTTCCAGAATGCCGTTTCGACAACTGATTCCGCCGGACGGTTTACCATGACAACGTTGAAAGAAAACGACGGCGTTTATCCCGGTCAGTATTGGATAATCATTACAAAATATGAACAGAGCGGCGAATTGATCAAAACCGGTGAAATCGATTCGGAAACCGGTGAAGATATTTTGTTCGAAAAACCAGTAAACCGTTTACCGAAAATTTATGAAAACTATCACGAATCTCAACTTCGTGTTACGGTTCCCGATTCAGGAATTCGGGATATTGTTTTGGAGTTGACGACAAGGTAGAATGTAACTCGCTTGTCGTCAACACTTTTTTCGTTTCATTTAATTTTACTTTTTTTTAAGGAACACAAATTATGACAACACGTCGAAATTTTCTCAAAACCACAGCAATTGGTTCTTTAGCCGGATTGTTGCACGAATTTCCCGTTCCGGTTCTGGCTGACGGGACAAAAGAACCTTTGCTGGAAAAATTACCGCCAATTCGTCGGCTGACGAATACGCCAAAATTTCATTGGCGCGGTTATTATGATGTTTTACTTTTTGATCCGACAGACCGATTTGTTTTGGCAAACGAAGTCGATTTTCACGGACGTTCGCCGAAACCGGAAGATTCGATTCGAGTTGGAATGATCGATTTGCAAGACAATAATCGTTGGCTCGAACTCGGTTCCACTTGTGCGTGGAACTGGCAACAAGGTTGTTTGCTCCAATGGATTCCGCAAACCGAATCAACCGTTATCTGGAATGATCGCGAAAAAGATCATTTCGTTGCAAGAATTGTCGATGTCAAAACAAAAGAAAAACGAACATTAGACAATCCGATTTACGCATTGAGTCCAGACGGAAAATGGGGTTTTTATCCCGATTTCGCAAGACTCAACAGTACAAGACCCGGTTACGGTTATTGTGGTATTGATGATCCGAACGCCCAGATTGCCGCACCGGAAAATTCTGGAATTTTTCGTGTCAATTTAACAACCGGTCAATCGGAATTGATTATTCCGTTTTCGAAAATCGCATCAATTGTTCCGGAAAATGGTTTTTCCAAAGGAGCAAAACATTGGTTCAATCATCTTCTCGTTGCGCCTGACAGTCAACGTTTTCTCTTTTTGCATCGTTGGCGCGGTGAAGAAGAAAAAAGTAGTTGGAAAACACGTTTGATCACCGCAAATTTTGACGGTTCCGATATTTTCGTGCTGAATCCACACTTGATGACGTCCCATTTAATTTGGCGCGATTCGCAACACGTTTTAGCGTGGGCAAGACATCCGTCACACGGCGATAAGTTTTATGTTTTCACGGATAAAACCGGCAACGCGGAAATGGTTGGCGGCAATTTGATGACACGCGATGGACATTGCACTTACGTCCCGAACACAAATAACGAATGGATTTTGTACGATACGTATCCAGATAAAAATCGCAACCAAAATCCGAATTTGTATCATATTCCGAGTGGTCGTGTTGTGTCGTTGGGACATTTTTTCTTACCGAAAGAATACAACGGCGAATGGCGTTGCGATTTACATCCAAACGCCAGTCGGAGCGGAAATTTCGTAACGATTGACTCGCCACACGAAGGCAATGGTCGTCAGGTTTATTTGATTGACATTAAAGAGATTATTCGTGGATAACAAAATTTTTAACCTGTGTTTTTTAACCAGTGTAATGAATGATTAAGTGGACGGTATTTTGTTAAACATCGTCCACTGTTTTCTATTTGCGAAACGTTACAAATATTTTGTGATTTCTTTCGATCAGACGGCAGATTTAATGTACATATTTTCCGTCTTTCCAAACCCAAGGTGTTTGCGGATCTAATAAATCATCAGGTAAAATTTCTTCCTTGACGAGTTTCCGAAACA
>JAIRTV010000464.1 GCA_031254675.1 Planctomycetaceae bacterium
GATCATATTTTCTATTTTTGTTTTTGCTACAGATTGTAATCAATCTGGACAATTGAAAGGATTGGTTCCCGCATCAGGAACTGTAACTTTTAATGGTCAGCCAGTCGCTCAGGCGACAATCCTTTTTTCTCCTCAAGTGGGAGAAAATACGGCACGCGCCGCATCGGCAATAACAGACACAAAAGGTAATTTCACAATGACGACATTGAATCCGAATGACGGTGTTTTTTCTGGAAATTATCTTGTAACGGTTGAAAAAACCGAAATAACCGGCGAATATCGCCAAGAACCGGTTCTCAATAACAATAGACCAAAATTTATTGATACTCGGCAAATTAAAGACTTATTACCGACAAAATATAATAACATAAATACAACTGATTTGCCAATTTCAATTCCTGAAAAAGGAAACAAAAAAATCGTATTGGAACTTTCCGGCGAAGTCGATTCCAAACCAAAACACCCAAGCAAAAGAGTCAAAAAGTAATATTTTAAGTAATATATTTTGCGGAATTTTTATTTCTTTTAAAGTAAATTGTAATCTATAATGATTTATCACATTTCGTAAATTAATGGATTTACACTTCATGTTGTGTTAACATGGATGTTACAAATTTTCTGAGTTTAATGTTTTCAAAAAGGAACTATATCATGAAAAAATCAATGAAAAATATCGTAATTTTTACGATGTTTATTTTCGGAATTGCGTCGTCATACGTTCGGGCAGCAGCTCCGTTGAAACTTTCGGAAGACGGCAAAACAAGTTACGTAATTGTATTGCCAACCGAAGCAACACCGTTGGAACAAACAGCAGCAAAAGAACTGAAACAACATCTCAATGCTGTTACCGGTACAGATTTCAAAATTGTTGCGGAAACAGAAATCGACAACAATAAACCACAAATTGTTGTCGGAAATTCCAAACGAGCAAAAGAACTTTTGCCGGAAATGGACGTTGCAACAATTCCTTACGACGGAATTGTTATCAAAACAGTTGGTCAAAATCTTGTGTTACTAGGTCATCCGCAACGCGGAACACTTTACGCCGTCAATACGTTTCTCGAAGATGTTGTTGGTGTGCGTTGGTGGACTTCGACAGAATCGTTCATTCCGAAAAAACCAACACTTGAAATTTCTGAACAAAATAGACAGTATGCTCCGAAATTAATATTTCGAGGAGCAACCTATCAAGATGCACTTGATGGAGTATTTGCAACAAGAATGAAATGCAATGGATTATTGGAACGAATTATACCGGAATACGGCAATCATCATCGAGTTCTGTATTTTATCCACTCCTTTTATTGGTTAATCTCGCCGGAAAAATATTTCAAAAATCATCCCGAATGGTTCAGCAAAATTGACGGTAAACGTACCTATGACCAGGCTCAACTTTGTCTGACCAATGAAGAAATGCGGCTCGAATTGACCAAAAATGTTAAAGAGGCGTTACGAAAACAGCCCAACGCCCGATTTTTTAACATTAGTCAGATGGATTGGCACGGTTATTGTCAATGTGAAAAATGTCAAGCTGTTGCAAACGAAGAAGGAAGTCAATCGGGACCGCTTATTCGTTTCATCAATCAGGTTGCGGAAGATGTTGAAACAGAATTTCCCGATGTTTATATTACAACATTGGCGTATCTCTACACTCGCAAGCCGCCAAAACTAGTGAAACCGCGTAAAAATGTCGTGATTTGGCTTTGTACGATTGAATGTTCTTTTTCCCAACCACTTAGCGAAGGAACACAAAATCCAGCAATGCGTAACGATATTCGAGGATGGAGTAACATTGCACAATCACTTTTTATTTGGGATTACACAGTTAATTTTTCTGCGCTGATGCTGCCGCATCCGAACTATAACGTACTGGCGTCTAATGTTCGGTTTTTTGTTAATAATCACTCCATCGGTTTATTCCCACAAGGTGATGAACAGTGTACGGCAGGAGATTTTGTACGATTAAAAAGTTGGGTTCTTACACATCTGATGTGGAATCCCGATCAAGACGATCAAAAACTGTTTGATGAATTTATCACCGGATATTACGGCGAGGAATCGGCGCCCTTTGTTAAAGAATATTTGAAACTACTTCTTGAACGTGCAAAAAAAACAAACGTTTATCTTGGTTGTTATCAAAGCGTAACATCTCATTGGCTTAACGCGGAAACTCTGATAAAAGCAGTTACGGCAATGGATCAGGCTGTCAAAGCGGCTAAAAACGAAACATATAAAAATCGTTTGAGACGCGAAAAAATGTCAATTGATCTTGCTCTCATACAGCAGTATAACACATTACGCCGTAAACAACTGATTACCGACAAAACACCAGCAATTCCAAAGAACCCAACCGAATTATTGGACAGTTTTGAAGCACGCTGTAAAGAATTTAACGTAACGGCATATAGGGAAAGAGATAAGGGAACCCTATTAAAATCAAAACTGGAAGATTTTCGTCAGAAAATTACAACAACGACGGTAACTCCCATACCGGATTTTTGTAAAAATTTATCTGCCGACCAATGGTATGAAATACAAAATTTCGATATTAATATTAATCAGGGAGGAAATGGAACAGTCTTGTTTGTTGTCGATGATGACCAAGCGTCTAATGGGAAGGCAATCAAGATGTACGGTTGGGTTCATGATTTGGCAACATACGATTTTGATGAATTATTGACCGACCTAAAATCAACAAACACCAATACAACTCCGCTGTATCAAATTTACCTTGCCGTGCGAAGTGATGGAGAAACGGAAAATGTTCCGGCAATAAAAGTTACTGTATGGGACTCAAATACCGGAGTCATAACACGAAAATCTATTACCGCTTCAGAAATTTCCGGTACAGATTATCATTGGATCAAATTAGACTCAATCCCACTAAAACCGGGACCAAGTATTCGTTTCAGTATAGAACCTTCCAATAAAAATAATGCAACTTATTACCTTGATCGGATTATTGTAATAAGAGAATAATGACATGTTGCTCTCATAGACAACGTCATCATTTCAAAAAAATTTGCAGT
>JAIRTV010000506.1 GCA_031254675.1 Planctomycetaceae bacterium
TTGATCGCTTGCCGAACACAAACGCGATATTAAGGCGGTAGCGGAGCAACCGGTTGCGATTCCAAAGATTCGCCGTTCCAAGAAGTTTGGAGAATAGCGCGTTCCAAATTGGGTTCGGATTGGATCAGTTGCGACGAAATAATTGACTTTTCTTTTGGCGACTCCGAAATCTCCGAAATTTCCAACGGTTTGGAACTATTTGACCGTTCCGAAATTTCCAAATCCTCCGGCGTAACCGTTTCGCGCTCCAACCGCGGAGCTGACGGCACCAACGGATCAGAAAGTTGACGCTGAACAAGATGAGTTGGCTGTTGACGTTGATGAAGATGACGACGTTTCGGGGTTAGCGGTTTGGGAGTTAATTGTTGCACGGATTGCACCGATTTTGACGTCGATCTTGCCCGATCTTTTGTAATCACACCAGGGTCAATCCAACGCCCCAATCTGTCCAACTCCATCGTTCCCATCGTCAAATCAAGCAACATACGTTGCGTTTGATAGGAAACCCATGTGTTCAGGAACTCGTTTTGACTCGTCATCAACCCATCCAACGCCCCAATAAGTTGCGTTGCGGTTGTTGTCTCAATTTTTTGACCGCGCGCCGGAGGTTGCTCCATTTTTAACTGCCAAACATCCACCCGACTCGTCGCAATCAAAACCGCATTCCGCGCAATCTCAAAATCAATCTGATTCAATTGCGTATTTCTCAAAACACGACGAAGTTCGGCATTCACCGAATCAACATAAGTATAATAATCACGCCGCGCCGCTTGATATTCTATTTGCGTGCGGCGGTAGTCAAGCATTTCGTTGTGCCGCGTCAACGGCGAATCCCAGTTCAAACCAACCCGCAACCGACCATCGTCACCGTCAAACCGAACCCCTCGCCGATCAATCGTCCCAATTTCACCGTCAAGAGTCAAATTCAAATCGCCTTTGAGTTGGTTGGCGGCAAGATCAATCTGCCGCCAAGTATCCACCAACATCGCACGACGATTCATCCAATCAAGCCGATTCTCCGACGCAATCCCAAAAGCATCTTCCGGCGAAATCGAAGTCGGTACCAATGTAATCGCATCCAATCGTGTTCGCGTCTGAATAAGAGAAAGCGAAACCAATTCGTATTGAAACGCCGACAACACCCGACGAATCCAATCGCGATATTCGTCCTTTTGACGTAACTCCGAAACAATCCGCTGCGATTCCGTCCGATCTCGTTTGACTCCCCTATTCAACGGATTACTGTTTAACGGATTGCCGTTTAACAAATTACCAATCTCTTTGAAAGAAACGCCTTCCCCATTTTCCCATGTTTCCGCTGCAACCGTATCGTTTCGCAAAACCTTGGGAACAAGCGGATTATCATTCGGATTGTTTGGCGTTCGCAATTCTACCGCCGGCGCGTCCGGCTCCGCACGAACAATCGTTTCGCTCCGACGCTTTTCGGCAACCTCTTTCAACGCCTCAAGAAATTCCCGCGATTTTTCGAGTTCCTGCTGGTGTTCCAACAACATCTCCTTCGCATCCGGCAACACCACTTCACTCAACTTGAGAATCTCCAACGCCTCACGAACTTCCGGTTCAAACGAATTGTTCCGAATCATTTGACGAAGCACCGATTCGTCAAGCTGAATAATCTGTTCCAACAACTTGAAAGCCGCATTCATTCGATGGATGTTTTCAGGAACCGTTTCGTTTTGCAACTTTTCAATGCGCGTCTGAAAAATATCCGTGTCGTAGATACTCGAATCAATCCGCTCGCCTTGCTGCAACCGGTCGGAAAGATTCAACGCAAGATGTTGAAGGCTCTCAAGTCGATCAGGAACACTCTTTTGCAAAACCTCCAAATCATTGTACAAATTCTGAATTTCGCCTTCGGTACGTTGGATAACCTTTTCCAAATTCTCTCCAAAATCATCCGGTAACGGCTTCTCCTTCGTTCGGACATGAACAAGAAGATCTCCCAAGTCTTCCTGCAAATTCGTCAACGTCGGCGAAGTTAATTGAAACTGCTCCATCAAAGGATCGCTAATCTCAACCCTCAAATCAGGCGGCAAACCAAGCGAACGAATGTATGTATCAATATTGCCTTGATTCGTGATAATCCGTTGGAGCAAAGAACTTTCCGAATTGAGTAACCGTTGCCGCGTCTCCTCAACCTGCGAAATGTCCGTCAACTGTCCCGCATCGAAAACTTCGATAAATCGTTGCAGGTTGTCCTCCAACGCAATAATATTTTGACGTTGATTCTGGATTCGAATTTGTTCCGCAAGAAGACCATAAAACCCGTTATTCAATGTTGGCGTATTTGCCGCGTTGATATTTCCGACCGGCGCCGATTGCTGACCAACCCCCGTAACTATTTTCGTGTAATAACCTTGTTGGAAAAAAACCATTTGACGAATCGCCGCCAGAAAATCCCGCTCCGCCTGCGTCAAATTTTCCAAAACAATCTTCTTACCGGCGTTGCGAAGAATCGGTTGCACCAACCCGACATTAAACAACGAATCCGCGTACCAAGTGTTCGTCCCGTTAAACGACCAAGTAATCGAATTGGCTAAACCAACCACCAACTCCCCTCCAGTCGCAAAAAGTATTTCCGCTCCGGTTTTTCCCGCGTCAATATTAACATCGTTACGAAGGTTCGTGTTGCCGTTGTCGCGTAGCCGCCCGTTCGCCGTGTAAAACAGCGAATCACCACCGTAAAACTGAACATCAAACCGAAACCGCTCCCGCGAAACACGCATTGCCGCCAAATAAAGATTTTCCAACGCCGCCTGATATTCCGGCGAATGGAGCAACGCCAACTCAACCGCCCCATCCTTGTCCAACGGAACCGCCCCCTTTTCATTAAACAACAAATATTGTTGCCAATTGGGATTTTCAAAATTTCGCGTCATTCCTTTATCGTGCCAATGTTTCGAAGCGTTTTTCCCGTCAACGACGTGCATTTTGTGGTGTGCTGCCGGATCGTCTGCCGGCATGGGTTCGAAATCGGGATGGAACGGATCAAACATTCGAGATCGGCAATCCGTATTGATGCGGTAATCGTCAAGCTGCCAACGCGGATCGTGTGTCCCGCCGGTCGCCAGAAGCGAATAAACTTCGCTGTCCGCCTTAATTCGATAATGTTGACGACTACAACCCTCGGTAATAAATAGAAAAACAACGCAAAATAGAGAAATAATACAACACCTAAACCATAACCATTGGTCAAGATGAAAAAAATCATTGTTAAAACCGGCAAATACTCTCGTAGTCTTTTGGCGAAAGTTCATCTTTTCTATCACTTTCTCGTTGTCTTTTGCCGACAATCATAGTTAGATGTTGTGTCCCGATTCAAACGAATACCGGAAACTGTCGGAAAAATATTACCCAAAAAATATAATCGGTTGTCAGTTTAGTTAAACTTTACCGATTGTTCCGGTTATAATGATTTTATTGCGTAAATTAGGGAAAACTTCTTCTTTTCTATTGTCCTCATTCATATTCCTAATGTCTCTACACAAAAAACGTTGAGCTTCAGGGGTTAATTGAGGGCAATAGCGAATTTTGTAAGATTATTGTAAGACCAATTTGTGTTTTCTTGACAAATTACAACAAATAAAATACTATTGACATTGAACGACATACGGAATCATTCCATTAACCCGTGTACGAGCCATGAATATTTGGAATAAAGTTTTTTTAGGTTTGATTTTTGTGCTTGCGATCGCGATTGTTTTTTTTATTTCGCAGGAGATGAAAATACGCGGAACAGGTCAAAAAGCTGTCGCAACCATTGAGCAAAAGATGGAAACGACAAAACAAGATATTGAAAAAATTTATGAAGGAACAGCTCCAACCAAAAAACTTTTGGAAAAAACTATTGACGAATTGGGATTCCACGAACTTCGAGTTCAACTTTTTGATCTTCTGTATGAACGCAAAAAGGCGTGGTTTGGTTGTAAGCCTGCCAATCTCAATGTTTCGGGCAAGGTCTTGACGCCTGAACAACTTGGTGGTGATAATCCTCCAACTCCGGGTGAAAAACTGCAAACGATTCAATTACTTGAAGTTTCTTTAACGATTACCAGTCCGGTTGTTGAGAAGAACGGCAATGAGGAAGTGATTCCTCCTGATGATCTCAAGGGTCTTGTTTACGTTTTTGATGAGGGCGAAGAGGGAGTGGGTGGTTCATTTCTTGGGACGTTTGTTGCCGGTCAGATGCAAAAAGTTCAAAGTGGTTATCAGGTAACTCTTCAATCCGCTCATGAATTATCGGAAGCGGAAATCAAACAGATTCAAAATGCGATCCGTTCGACGTGGGCGGTTTATACGACAGTTCCGTTGGATCGTTACCAAAAGATATTTGATCGTCTTACGGACGAGGAAAAAGAAACAATTCCGGAATCGTTACGAGAAAAATTGACTGATCCGGAACGAACACCCAAAGACTTTGACGAGTTACTGGGTTTATTTTATCAACGTCGTGTGGAGCTTCGAGAAAGTATTGACAGTACCAAGCGGCGTATTGAAGAATTAAACGCGGCACTGAAAATCGCCAACGAAGAAACTCAAGATTTGCGAAAGGATCAAGACCTTGAGAAAAAACGGATTGAAGTGATGAAGGTTCAGTGTAAGACGTTGCAAGACAATATTGATGCTTACGACAAAATGATCCAACAATTACGCGACGAAATTGAAAA
>JAIRTV010000509.1 GCA_031254675.1 Planctomycetaceae bacterium
CCTGAAGTATCCAATCTTGATGTAACCGTTCCTGAAAATTTTTCGGAACATACCGATCTTGTGCCAAACCGGAAATCGTGTTACACAATGAGTAAAAAACAAACAGACAACAACATGAAAAAATGATTCGTGTCATGGTATGCCAAAGTTAAAAAATTAGGGAGATAAAATGTAAGGTGACAATAGAAATTGCAACAAAATAAATAAAGTAACTGTAAATATTATACAATTGCCAATCGAACTTTCCAATGTTCGCCGACAATATTTCAACTCATATAGTATTTGACTATTGTATTCAAAAATTTAGAAAAAACAATGAATTTTTCGATAAAACATACAAAACGGCATGGTTATTTACAAAATGGCATAACATAATAGTTCGTAACTATTTCGTAAAATTTTTAGGGTCACGAGAAATATTCCTCTTGACTTTCGTCTTTTTTTGTGTAAACTCTGAATTTGTTTTGGTTGCGATCTATTTTTTTGCCGTTGTATTTTGCGGCAATATTTCGCAATTATTTCAGTAAAACTTTAGAATGAGGAGTATGACAATGGAAAATTTAATGAAATGTTTGATCGGAATTTTGTCAATGTTTTTGGCAAAATGTCAAATGTCAAACTTGGCAAATTGCGTAAACAAGGGGGGGGGGGCTATCTGGAGTGGAGAGTTGAGAACGGATAGTGGAGAGTGGTTGGTTTTTCGGCGCTTTTTCACTAAATTCTTCTCTTCTATTCGCTCTTCACGATTCGGCTTTACTCTAGTCGAACTTCTTGTCGTGATTGCGATTATTGGCGTGTTAATCGCACTTCTGTTGCCTGCCGTTCAAGCAGCACGCGAAGCCGCAAGACGAATGCAATGCGTTAATCGTATCAAGCAATTCACGTTGGCGTTGCACAATTACCACGATATCAATCAAACCGTTCCGGCAGCACGAGCATACAGAGGCGGCGCCGATTTTAACAAAGATAAATATCCCGCATGGGGTCCCCATTACAATCTCTTGCCCTTTATTGAACAAAGTGCAAGGTATGAAGCAATATTGACAGCAAAAGATACTTATCCTGCCGATGAGATTTTGCCAAATCGAAAATGGGAAATTTACAAAGATCCGATTTCTACCTATCTCTGTCCTTCTGACAGTCATTCACTCAACACAGAAGAAGGATATGCGTCAACCAATATTGTGTTTTGCCGAGGAGATCGATTCTGGAACGATAATATCAGCGATCCCTCTCAACTGGCAACAAACGCAGAACATAAAATTGTCATGACACGTTGTATGTTCAATTGTTTTTCCTATAAAGGATTTGAATCTGTTACAGATGGTCTCAGCAATACTCTTGCCGCTAGCGAGGCAGTTGTTGCACTTTCAGGAACTGATCGATCAATAAAAGGTGCCGTCACCGTTGCTTCTGCTATTGGTAGTAATCCTATTGGAAAATGTGGTTTTGGGGCTTTGGCTGATCCGTCTGACAGAAAATTCGTTAAATCCAGTGCTACATTGATCAATGCCACCGCAACTGATACAAACAATATTGCTGTTCTTCGTGGATGGCATTTAGTGAGTGGTTACACCGTAACGGCTGGTTTCAATACGATTTTGGTGCCCAATTCGCCAGCCTGTTCTAATAATCTTGCTCCTCAGAATGGAAATGGAATTTATCCGCCAACCAGTAATCATCCCGGTGGTGTTAATGTTGGTTTTTTTGATAATTCGGTTACTTTTATATCCGAAACGATTGATTGTAATGGTTCCAATTTGCCCGCTCCCGAAATTGGAGACCCAAGTCCTTACGGTGTTTGGGGTGCGCTTGGCACACCTGCAAGCGATGAAACGAAAACAATGTTTTAGAGAATAATCATAATGAAAAATTTTATGCGTTCAAAATATTTTTTGTTGTTGATCAAAAGAGAGTTGACTCTATTGGTTCTTTTATTATTATGGATGTTCTTGGTTTTGTCGGGGTGTTCTCAAACAGAATATCCGAAAGATTTACCGCGTCTGTACGCCGGAACAATCACGATTACGCAACAAAATGTTCCGCTTGCGAATGCGAGTGTTTTTTTGACTCCAACGGACGGCAGCCAATGGAATGCCGGCGGCACCACCAATACCAATGGAAAAGCAATTTTATACACGCATGGGCGATACAAAGGAGTTGTTGCCGGAACGTACAAAGTTACGATTGATAAATACGAAATCGGACACGAAAAACCAAACGCCGAAACTATTTATGCCAAAACAGGAAATTATCCTGTACCGGATGCTTATTCCTTTGTTGAGCTCCAATATACCGATTCAAATAAAACACCATTAGAAATTATTATTTCGGAAAAAAATCAGTCTTTTTCTTTTGATGTTGGACCTAGTGTTCGTGTTTTGTTACCACATTAACAATATTAACTTTTAGATTCAGGAATTTTTGAAATGCACGTACCCAATTTATTAAAAACGAGAATATGGTTTTCCCTATTTATTGTCTTAACAAGTTTTTCTGTTGTTACCGCGCAGGAAGAAAAAAAAGTCGATTCCAAACGTCCCAATATTGTTTTTTTTCTTGTTGATGATCTTGGGGCGATGGATATTGGAGCGTACAATCCGAACACCTTTTATGAAACGCCCAATGTCGATCATCTTGCGGCAACTGGTGTTAAGTTTACGCAAGGATATGCTTCCTGTTGTGTTTGTAGTCCTACGCGATTTAGTTTGATGACAGGAAAATATCCGGTACGCAATGCTTGTACTGATTGGTTTGGAGCCAATCGGTCAGAACGTTTTGCGCCGGCGTCTTATCGAGGTCGCTTAGACCTTAACGAAACAACTATAGCCGAAGCGTTTAAGGAAGCCGGTTATCGAACGGCGTTTCTTGGCAAATGGCATCTTGGACCAACAGAAGAATTTTGGGCGGAAAAACAAGGTTTCGATATCAATCTTGGCGGTTGTCATCGTGGAAATCCGAAGAGTTATTTTTCGCCGTACCAAAATCCTCGTCTTGAAGATGGATTGGACGGAGAATTTTTGACGGAACGACTGACCAATGAAGCGATAAAGATTATCAAAAATTGGAAAGACGATCCGTTTTTTCTTTATTTTTCATTTTATCAAGTTCACACGCCCTTGCAGGCGCCGGAATCATTGGTTGAAAAATATCGCCAAAAAGCGTTCCGAAACGGATTACCCAATCGTACCGAAGAAATTTTTGTGGAAGAAGAGCAAAATTTTTCGATTAACAAACCGCGTTTGACCCGTCAACATCAAACACACGCAATTTATGCCGGTATGGTAGAAGCGATGGATACTGCTGTGGGGCGTGTACTTGAAACATTGAAAAATGAAAATTTGTTAAACAATACGATTATTTGTTTCGTTTCCGACAACGGAGGATTATCAACATCGGAAGGTTCGCCGACCAGTAATTCTCCGTTTCGTGCGGGCAAAGGTTGGAATTATGAGGGAGGAATTCGTGTTCCGTTTGTGATTCGTATTCCGAATGGTGTGTCAAAAATTTCTGATTTTCCAACCATAACAACCGATTTTTATCCAACACTTTTGGATTTAGCCGATATTCCGTTGAAACCGGAACAACATCTTGACGGAGTTTCGCTTAAATCGATTCTTGAAGACAAAAAACCGCCCCAACGTGATACTCTTTACTGGCATTATCCGCATTACAGTAATCAGGGTGGATTCCCATCTTCGGCGGTTCGTTTTGGTAACTGGAAATTGATTCAGCGGCTTGAAGACGGACGCACACATTTATATAACATTAAAGAAGACATCGGTGAACAAAATGATCTTGTAGCGAAATATCCTGAAAAGGTTATTGAATTACAAAAATTGCTCTTTGATTGGTATCGCGAAATGGATGCACGTTTTCTTCAACCGAAAAATAATAACATTCCGTGGTTACCGCCAACATCAATCAAATTCCAACAATAGACCTTTTCTCTAACCCTTCCCTAAGACTGGTGGGCAATCTTTCTTTTCAGGTGGGCAACCTTTTAGTTAATAGTGAATAGTTATGAGTGAATAGTTCGCAAGCGGAATTATTGCCAAAATGGTAATAATTCCGCTTGCGGCATTTCAACTATTCACTGTTCACTACTAACTATTAACTACAAAGGGCAAGTCGGCTATCGCCGACGCGACCTTTCGGCGAAAGGTCGCCCACCTTTGTTTCGACGAAAGGTCACCCACCTAAGATTGCCTGCGGAGGTTTCTCTTTTAACGAAAATTCCACCAAATTACCAAAAATTTCTTAAAAAACAAAAAGTTCCGCTTGACATTTTTCTCAATTCCGTATAAACTCAATTCTTAGTTCAATCGTGTTGCGTTTATTTTGCCGTGTTTCGGCAAGCGTTTCGCGATCAATTTTGTAAAACCTTAGAAAATGAGGA
>JAIRTV010000555.1 GCA_031254675.1 Planctomycetaceae bacterium
ATGTTCTACTACGATGAATCCCTTCCGATTTTGATCTGGACTTTTGCAAATTTTATAACTAGTTATATCAAAAGGACTTATAATCCAATTTTGCTCAATTTTTGCACATTATAAAACAAAAAACCATAAATATTATTGAAATGATATTTGTAAAACCTTTGATATTTCAACA
Organism: Planctomycetaceae bacterium; assembly: GCA_031254675.1. Classification (GTDB taxonomy): domain Bacteria; phylum Planctomycetota; class Planctomycetia; order Pirellulales; family Thermoguttaceae; genus WRKP01. The sequence goes on from JAIRTV010000555.1 coordinate 173, forward strand.
TATTGATTTTTAGAACAACTTTTATAAACGCAATATACGATACAATAATATGACAAGATCGGGTGATTTCAATGTTTCAAACCCTTTGATTTACAGTGTGAAACACAACTTTGCAAAAGTCCAGCTTGAAATTGGAAATGTTTAATTTGGGGAATGCCTAACTCAATGTCGCAATGACCATAAATGTCATATTTAATTTTGTACGTTTTTTAACGTTGACATTGTGTCGGTGATAGTTTGTCCTTGTGTTCGGCAAGCCATTGGTTTGCTGAACGGCAGGCAACACATCTTGTGATCTGTAAACAGGGGTTCTTGAAAGCCTTGATGTTCTCTACTACGATAGTTCACCTAAATTGAACTCCAAGTAATTATTCCTAATTTTTATCGAGGCATGACGCTAAACACCGCTCAATCGAATGCTGTTGCTATTTTGAAAGGTCCTTTGCTTGTTCTTGCGGGAGCGGGAACGGGGAAAACGCGAGTTGTGACGTACCGGATTGCGAGTTTGATTCGCCACGGGATTCGCCCGAACCGGATTCTTGCTGTCACATTCACCAACAAGGCAGCCAAAGAAATGCAACACCGTATTGCCGAACTCCTACCAAATCAACACAACAAAAACGCAAAACCGGAAACTTCTACTTTTCACTCACTTTGCGTTCGAATTTTGCGGCGACATATCACAAAACTTGGTTATCCTCACCAATTTGCGATTTATGACCGAGGCGATCAAGAATCACTTGCGCGTCAAGTTCTGAAAGAGATTAAAATTTCCGACGCTGCACTAAGACCAAGTGAAATGCTTGCGAGAATTAGTGCGTGGAAAAGTTCTGGCATTGATCCGCAAAAAGATACCGGAATTATTTGGAGTGCCAAAGATCATTTGACATTGTTAGCCTATAAACGTTATCAGAATGCGTTGCGAACTGTTGGTGCTGTTGATTTTGACGATATTCTTCTGATTACCGAACACTTGTTCCGGCAATTTCCCGACACCCTGCGAGAAGAATCCGAACGTTTTGATCATTTGTTGGTGGACGAATATCAAGACACAAATATGAGCCAATACCGAATTGTTAAAGGTTTGGCATTGCCGCATCGGAATCTTTGTGTGGTTGGCGACGATGATCAAGCGATTTATGGTTGGCGGGGAGCGGATGTCCAACATATTCTTAGTTTTCAACGTGATTGGCCGGATGCGAAAATTGTGAGGCTTGAAGAAAATTACCGTTCGACGCGGCAGATTATTGATTGGGCAAACCGGCTTATTGCTTTCAACACGCATCGGCACGGCAAAAAACTCATTTCACCGATTTCCGGCGAATCGCCAACTATTATCCAATGCAAAGACGGAGAAACAGAAGCCAAGACGGTTATTGCGAAAATCAAGGAACGATTAACGCTTGCCAAACGTCAACCGCGTGATATTGCGATTTTGTTTCGCACGAACGACCAACCGCGTGCGTTTGAAATGGAACTCCGAAACGCAAAAATTCCATACGTTTTGATTGGCGGGCAATCGTTTTTTGATCGCAAGGAGGTTCGTGATATTCTGTCGTATTTGAAGGTATTGAATCATCCGCGGGATGATATTTCGTTGTTGCGGATATTGAACACGCCGCCGCGTGGTATTGGGACGACGACAATCCAGAAATTAACCGCTACGGCGGTGGCGCAAAAGAAGCCGCTTTGGGATTTGTTGGGAGTTGGGGCGGAAATAGTGGCGGAATTGCCGGGAGTGGAACGGCAAGGCAAAGTTTCCGACGCGATTTATTCGTTTCGGGCGTTGATCGAGGAGCAACAAAGGGCACTTCGGCGTGATTTTAGTGTGCAAAACTTGAAGAATTTTCTCTCGGTGATTGATTATGAGCGGGAAATCAACCGTCATTATCAAGACCCGCACGAACGTTCCGAGCATTGGGATTCGGTGGGAGAAGTCCTCAACGCGGCAGCAGAATATATTCGCGATGCGGAAACACCAAAACTATGGGAATTTTTGGACAACACAACACTTTCGGGTACCGATTTCGGCAATGACAAGAAACGCGGGTTGAATCAAAACGCTGTGGTTTTGATGACATTGCATGCGGCGAAGGGGCTTGAATTTCCGGAAGTGTTCATGGTGGGCATGGAAGAGGGAATTTTGCCGCACCGCCGAAGTGTTAACGACGACGATGATTCTGCGGTTGATGAAGAACGACGTCTTTGTTATGTTGGTCTGACTCGTGCCAAACGGCGATTAACATTAACGCTTGCCTTGCAACGGTTAAAGTGGGGGAAAATGCAGCCAACTGTTCCGAGTCGTTTTCTTTATGAGGTGACGGGACAAGCGGAAAACCCAAACTATTTTAGAGCGATTGCCGGAAAAACACCGCAACGTAAGAAAACTGCCGCCAAAACTTCTCCAGCAAAAAATAAACAATAGACCTTTTTTCTCATTTAACATTACAGAACATGCCCGATTTGGTATTGTCCTGAATTTATTGTTTCCTTTTCTTTGAGTCTATTTAAAACAAGGCATAAGGTAGGTGATGTTGCCTTAAAGGTGGATGATGTTTCTTCAAAGGTGGGTGATGTTTCGCTGAAACATCACATCGGCGAAAGCCGATTAGCCCCTGTTTTTGGACGGCAATTTGTGTTGCCAAACGGTTTGGAATCCAATTGCCAGCCGACCACTGGGGCAAGTCGGCTATCGCTGACGCAACCATGGATGAAAATCCGTGGATGAAAATCCTTCGGCGAAAGGTTGCCCATATCTTTTAGAAAAGTCATAAGTATTTATATTATAAAGACTTATGAAAACATATAAGTGGCTGTTCACTGCCAGGTTCACTCCTCAAAACGGTGTTGTTCACCGGGGACGGGAATTGATGGAAACTATCGGCTATAAATAGGTTATGAATCATTTCAATAGAAAATTGTATCGAAAATCTTATTTTGAAGTATTTATTAATTTCGTTACAGTACGATTATTTTAAGTATTTGCAACAGATGATTTTGACGATTACTGGAATCTTAACTGGACATGACTATCATCAAAATCGGGAAAAGCTCATCATAGTAGAGCATGTCGGTGATTTCAAGAGACTATTTGATTTGGAGTCATTTTGAA
>JAIRTV010000563.1 GCA_031254675.1 Planctomycetaceae bacterium
CGAGTTTCATTTTTGGCGGTTGTGTATTGGAAAACCAAACAACCGACATCGGATGGTTTTGCCATTGACACGCCCCAATTTCAAACCGTTCAATTCAACATCGAACTCGAAAAAACCAACAATCAATCATGGCTTGTTACCAATAAATGCGACTTTGATTATCGACTTCACCCATAATAGACCTTTTCTCTTTCTCTAATTTTTCGAGTATTTCGTGTTTAATTTTTTGTAACCGTTCACGTTATTTTATGTATGAGCGTTAATGCGATTTTTTAGGAATTGTATTATATTTGTAGATTGTTGAGAGCAGGTTTGCAGGATATCGAAAACCCATATTTAACCTCCAAGAGATGCCCATGTTGTTTACAAAAATTGTTGGGGTTCTTGAAAACACAAATACTTTTTATTATGATATTTATCTTGTTGCCAAACAATTGGCTCAAAACAATTGACAACAGGCAAGAAGTATTCCTGTGTCGATTTTATTTTTTTCAACCCTTTTTCTAACTTAATGATTATTATGTCACAACTTCCTGATTATGTTGCTTCGGCGGTTCCTAATTCCCAAGAAAATCGTGCCGGTTGGTTGATGACCACAGCGGCGACTTACGCGGGCGTCATGCTTTGGTTCGTGTTCTGGCAACAAGTTCCCATGGGCGGTCAAGGTATTGCCGGCGGCACGCTTTCGCAAGGTCTTGGGTTAGCGATTGGTTCGCTTATTCTGGCGGCGTTGATTTGCCATTTGCTGTTTTACCTGGCGCCAGGGATGCTTGGCATGAAAACCGGTTTACCGCTTGCGGTAGTGGGAACATCAACTTATGGTGTTACAGGCGGATTTCTAATGCCCGGTCTTTTGATGGGATTACTCCAATTCGGTTGGTTAAGCGTCAACGCTTATTTTTCCGGATTATTGCTGGTCAGTATTGGATCTGTCGCCGAAGGCTCCACAATTCATCTACTCGTTTCAACAATTTGGGCATTGATTGCCATGTTCATGGGAATCATGGGAATTCAGTATGTTGGTAAAATTGCTTCATTTATGCCGATTATTCCTATTGCTATTCTGTTGTTGTTACTCGTGAAAACAATCGGCAATGTCGGAATTTTTTCCGTTGAGAAAATGTTGCAAGCCGCGTCGGAAGTCGCCCCCGAATCCAAACCGATTACACTTTACGGGAGCGGCATGTTGGGAGTTCTTTCGTTGATGGGAGCCTATGTTATTGGCTTTTTCGCAACCGCCGGAGCCGCCGGAGTCAATTTTGGTTGCGGCAACAAAGACAGTAAAGCGGTTCAACTCGGCGGATTGGTCGGAATTGTCCTTTCAACGGTGTTTACCGGAGTGATTGCATTACTTGTTGTTGCCGGGTCACAAAAATTAGCAATTGATTCAGGACAAACGGTATTGCTTACCGAATGCGATGTTACGAAGTTATTTTCGTTAATACTTGGCGAAAACACGGCGAAAATTTGTATGTTTTTGTTGGCGTTTGCGGCGTTCCCGTCGGCGTGTTTTTGCACTTTTATTGCGGCGGGTTGTACCAAAACATCGTTCCCCAAAATCAACCAATGGGTTTCGTGTGGAATTGGTTGTGCGGCGGCGATTTTTTTGGTTATTTTTGGTTATGCGAAAGATGCGCCGGCGGTATTTGGAGTGATTGGGGCGTCTTTTGGTCCGATTTGTGGAGCGATGGCTGCCGATTATTTGCTTGCCGGCGGAAAGTGGGCTGGACCAAGAGCCGGTTTCAATCCTGCCGGTTGGCTTTCCTGGTTTTTCGGATTTATTGTCGGCGGAATCGGAATGGTTTATCCTATTTTTTCCGGTGGTGCTGCGTTGCCGTTTGAAATTCCATGCCCACCGCTTTCGGCGTTTGTTGTCGGGTTTGTGCTTTATTTTATTTTTGCCAAAGTCGGGTTGCAATCAAAAGTTCTTGATCTGCCCCAACGAATTGACCGACAATAGACTTTTTCTTTAACTTTTTGAGTGTTTCGTGTTTTTCGTGTTTTATTTTTTTCAACACGGAACTTCACGAAACACCGAGTAACGATTCTGTTGTTTTTCTTTAGACCCTTTCTCCAACTTAATAGGGCGAAACATGGCGTCTGAAAGAGTTTTCGGGCATGTCAGAACGATCTTTTGGTTTTTCCGCAAAACAACCCAAGTGGCAAGAAAATTCTCCCAAATGGGAAAAAATTGAACATGGAAGACACGGAAAAATAAAAAAATTCCGTGTTTTCTGTGTTCGAGTGAAATATCTTGTGTTGGGGGAGTTTAGAGAAAAGGTTTTTTGTTGTTTATCCGACGTCGCCTAAATTGAGGACTGTTCCGTAACGTCCGAGCATTTGGCGGCGAAGTTTGGCGTGTTCCGGTTGGGCTAACCCCGGGTCAGCAAGTACCATATTGGTGGCGTCTTGTCGTGCTTCGTACAAGATTTCTTTGTCCCGCACAAGATTCGCCACCCGAAACGGCGGCATTCCGTGCTGTTGCGTCCCGAACAAATCACCCGCACCACGAATCTCAAAATCTTTCTCCGACAATTTGAATCCGTCCGATAACTTCACAAACGCCTGTAACCGTTTTTGCGACTCTTCCGTTACCGCATTGCAAAAGACCGTGCAATAACCAGGGTTGCTGCCGCGTCCGATGCGACCACGAAGTTGATGCAATTGCGACAATCCAAAACGTTCTGCACTCTCAATCGTTAACAAATTCGCATTCGGAACATCCACTCCCACCTCAATCACCGTCGTTGCAATCAGAATCTGAATTTCGCCTGTGCGAAAATCAAACATCATTTTTTCTTTGTCCACCGCCGACATCCGACCATGAATCATTCCAAGACGAATCCCTTGAAGAAAACGAGTTGATAATTGTTCATAAACTTCTTGAAGACTGCGCACGTCGAAATTTTCCGATTCTTCGACCAACGGCACCACCACATAACCTTGCCAACCTTCTTCGGTAACTTTACGCGCAACAAAATCCCACCAAGCAGCACGACGTTCCGGTCCGGCAAGATAAGTTGTTACTTTTTGCCTTCCTGGTGGCATTCCGTTCATGATGGAGACGTCCAGATCGCCAAACAATGTCATCGTAATACTTCGCGGAATTGGTGTTGCCGTCATCACAAGATAATGCGGATCAAATTTGCCGCCGGTTTTCAACACAGCACGTTGAAGCACTCCAAACTTATGTTGCTCGTCAATCACAACAAGTCCAAGCTTCTGAAATGGAATCTCATTGTAAATAATTGCCTGCGTTCCGACAACAATCTGAGCCGAACCGGTTGCAATCTCTTGTAAAATTCCCGCGCGTTCACTCGGTTTTTGCCCGCCGAACAACGGGACAATTTTAACCTGACTATTTTCGAGCATTCGGGTTAATGTTCGCAAATGTTGCCGTGCCAACACTTCGGTTGGCGCCATAAACACTGCCTGATGTCCATTCGCAACCGCCAAAAGCATTGCGTAAACCGCCACAACCGTTTTGCCGCTTCCAACATCGCCCTGTAATAACCGGTTCATCGGAACCGGATGCGACATATCGTTGACAATTTCTTTGATGACCCGTTCTTGTGCTTTGGTTAGTGTAAACGGAAACCGTTGCCGAATCCGAACATCAATTTTCTGATCAATCGGCAAGGGCGATGATTTCAAATGAGTCCGATGTTGAAGCCGCCGAACCGCCAAACCAAGTTGTAAAACAAACAATTCCTGATAAACAAAACGACGTTTCGCCCAAATCATGGTTGCTTTGTCCGGCGGAAAATGAATTGCCGGAATTGCCTCGCGAATCGGCAACAATTTATGTTCTGCCAGAAACGATTCGGGAAAAACTTCGTCCAACAACGGCGCGTAAATCGGCAACATATTCCGCAAAATTTTGCGAAGATGGAATTGTTTGAGTCCTTCGGTGAGCGAATAAATCGGCAAATAAGGTTCGGCTTCGTCTTCATTTTCGTTGTCGGCAAGATAAGTGATTTGCGGGTGCATCATTGTCCAGAACGGGTGATCATATTTAGGTTTTCCGGTCAACATGACGCGGCGTCCTCTGGCAAAATCTCGCATGATAAACGACATTTTGAACCAAAGTCCTTTGACATAACCTTTGTCCTGACAATTTATGGCAAGAGAGAGAAGTTGTCCTCGTCGGGTTGATCGTGTGTCCCATTCTTCGATGACGCCGACAACAGTTTGAAGGTTATTATCTTCTTTGAGTTGGTCAATATCGCGGCGTTCGGTCATATCCTGATAGTCACGCGGAAAATAGAACAACAAATCCACCGCACGATGAATCCCAATCCGTTTCAAAATTTCCGCACGTTGCGTACCAACGCCCTTCAAATATTGAACTTGAGAACGAAGATCGGGAATTTCAACAGACATCACTCTAAGAATTATAATGTTTTAGTGGTTTTTCGTAGAGGGTTGAAGAGTATTTTGTTTGTGGTGAGTTGTTTCTAATTTTTCTGATGTTGTTGTTTGGTGAAACATGGGCGAGTCATACAAAAAGCCTTGAAAACCCAATGTTTTCAAGGCTTCTAAGTTAGTCGGGGCGACAGGATTTGAACCTGCGACCTTCTGACCCCCAGTCAGACGCGCTAAACCAAGCTGCGCCACGCCCCGAATTTTACAACACTGACAACACGCTGCATTTGTCCTCAACTACAATCTTTTATAAATTACAATCTTTTATACAATTTGAGTTATTATCCTGATTTTTAAAATTTTGACAAGCCCCCTACAGTATGTTACGACAAGCGTACTGCCAAAACAGGACACAATCATGAACTGACGCCGTTACCTCAAAGGTGGTTGCTGTTTCGCCGAAGGGTTTTCACCCACCATCACATCGGCGATAGCCGACTTGACCCTGTTTTAAATACTTAAAGACAAGGAAACAATAAAAATTCAGAACAGCACCAAGTTACGCATGTTTTGTCATGTCAAGTGAAGAGGAAAAATCCAATAAAAATTCAAAACGAAGGGCTTTTCCATTGGAAAAAACGCGAAACTCCAGAACGTTGATTGGAATGGACAGGTTGCGATGTTGTTTCGGCAGCTTCTTCGCCTTGAATTTGCATGATCGCTTTTTGGATCTCCGGCAACGCAACCCGTGTAATCGTAGGGTCGGAAATCGGACCACGAATCTTCAGTTGGACAATTTGATCTCCCGCTCCACCAAGAATATCACTCACAACCGGAATTTGCGCCCGACGATTACCAAGACGTGTTTTCATTGTGAGGTCAACATTGCGGTTGTCAAGCCGCATAAGACCATCACCTTGCAAAAGGAACGCACCACCCTCGAAAACTATCGGATTAAGAATAACTTGCGAACCCATAATCTGGAAGTCCACGTCCGCCGAACTAATCACTCCAGCATTAGGGTCAGTCTCACGAATACTCAACTCCCGCAATAAACGAATCATGCCCGGCGCCTCATAAATGTTGGCGTTCCGCAACTGAATTTTCCCCGTTCCACCAAGCAATTCCAATTTTCGACCATGACCATGCAAATGAACTTCCGTACAATTCAATGTTCCAGCAATTTTTTGCGCACTTGGCTCCAGTTCCCGCGCAATTTTAGCAAGATCAGCACCAATCAACGCCGTATTAATCCCATAAGAGAACCCGTTGTTCGCCAGAACAATCAAGCCTTCGCCGTAAAGAGTTCCGTCGAAAAAACGTCCGGTGATTGGTTTTGCCGGTTGTTCCGCCGCAAACCAAGATAGTTGCCGAAATTCCTGAAGCGATGGAATCTCCGGCGGCATCGGTAATATTTTACCGGCTTGACGCCCTAGATAAATTTGTTTTGCTGCTCCCTGCCCCGCAGAACCAGAACCAACTCCCAAATTAACACCAGAACCAGAAACCACAAACGGCGTACTGTTAAAGAAAAACGGACCACGTAAATTTGTTGTTTGAAATCCGCGAACTGTCACCGAATCAAGATTTAATTCTCCAGCTAATTGGAAGATGTCGTTGACCGAATAACCGGCTAATTGGATTTCACCGAAAATATTGTCCACCGCAACACCAAGTTTAGCACTGTTCTGATGCAGAATCACCCCCAAATTCCAAACTGTTAGGAGCGGTGAGTTTTGTCCTTGTTTCAGAAACTCAACCGAACCATTCAGATTGAATGGTTTTCCAATTTGGAGATTTTCAACAATTTCACGCAAATTGGACGGTAAAGCGTCTTGTAGCTCTCGATTGGGCGGTAATTGATTGATCGTCAACGGCGACAAGCGCAATGCCCATTGACCAGTGTTGGAAAACCGGCAATCCAATCCGGTACGAAGTTGGGTTTCTTGGTTGTTGCCGGTGAGCAATTTTGAATGCACATAACCGTCTTCGTAAACGATTTCGCCTTGAACATTGTCAAACCGATACGGAAACCGAGTTGGACACATTGAAAAACCAGTTCGCGGCAACGCACGAAATTGGAGATTAAGGCGGTTATTTTGTGAATGATACCGAATTTGTGCATTCAGATCAATTTTGCCTTTAATTTGCAAACCGGTAAGAAGTTCTCGTTGGTCGGTGTTGAGCAACGCACCAGCAAGTTGATCGTCTATCGGAAGTTCTTCCGCTTCCAGCAGAATAAGCAATTCCATCGTTTGAGTTGGAGAACCGTTCAGAGAATTGTCCGACGTGATTGGAACCGGTTTGAGATGTCCGTGACATTGAACAATTGCCGAACTGTTGGTACCGATAATATTCCGAAACGTCCAGATGTTGTTGTCCATGAGAAGTTGACCGTAGATTTTCCCAAGAGGATAAGGGAAACGGTCATATTTAACAGCAACATCGTTGAGTCCGATAGCGAACAATTTTTGAAGAGGAGCATCGCCTGCGGGAAGTAAGATTTTGAGTTCGACGTCGATCTTTCCAACCGGATTCAGAGTCATCACAACATTCCGTTGTTCTTCCGGCAAGGCGTTGAGGAGTTTGGAGTCAATTGGAACACCAACACCGGTAATTCGAACTTGCCCGTAAGGATCAACAAAGACATTGCGGTATTCGCCGGCAATCTGAACATCAATCGGTTCGCCTTTTTTTGTGAAAAATTGAAAAGCGAGTTTGGCGTTGTTGTCAACTTGCAATGTTCCCGTGAGTCGTTCCAATTTGTAGGGGAGTTGCAGGAACGAAAAGCTGAGATCGGAAAGGTTAAGCGACAAGGCTTGAGGTTTCCAGCGACCGTTGCGAAAGACGAGATTGGCGTCAAGATCGGTTGTTCCGGCGTAGTCGAACCGAGCAAGTAATTGTTCGGTTTGAGTGTTGAGGAAAGGGGCAAAAACATTGACCAATTCGCCGTCGAACACGAATCCTCTTAGATGAGCGGCAAGGGTTGCGGAACGTTTTTCGAGTAAACCTTCTTGGGCGTAGGAAAGAACCAATCGAGCAGCTTCGGCGATTCCGGTTAATTTTTCAATGACGATACTGTCGTCCGTAATTTTGAACCGTGTATTTAATTCCGACAATGTTCGATTGATTTCGTAAAACTCCATGCGTCCTTGCGACAAAATACCGTCTAACGCAAAACGGCAACCGAAAGGCGATGACGAATCCGAAACAGCTGAAACACCAAAATCAAATCGTCCTTGAAATGATTCTAATGATTGTTGATTTTGGAGTTGAGTATTTTGGTTGGAGGTGATATTGGAGATGTTGGAGTTATTTTTTTTCAGCGGCAAATAGCCGAGCAATTCCGATGTCCAATCAAATTGGCGACAACTTGCGGAGATTTCCCATTGTTGATCGTTTGGGTTGAAGAATCCGTTGAAGACGAGTTGGCGAAACAGGTCGCCGTTGGCGTTCCCGTTGTATTTCCATGCAGAGGGCGGGGGAGATTTCGGGTCGAGATCGGCAAGAAGAACAGGGCGCGTTGTTGATTCCGGCGGTGTGATGGAAGCATTGATGCCGGTAATTTTGAAGGGAATTGCGGAGGAGTTGGGGTTATTCTGTGCAAGGGTGGTGTCGTTGTAAATGAGAGTTCCGTCGATAATTTCTAAGGGAATTGATTGGATGGGCGTACTAGGGTTAGGGCGAAAATATTTGAGTTCGTCAAAGTAAGAGTTTTGTGTTCGGCTGACTTGAATGATTGGCTCACGCAACACAATTTTTTTAATGCGGGCTTCTTTTTTGTAAAGAGAACGAATTGTAACGGGGCATTCGAAAAAGGTTTCTTTGATGATTAACAAGGGTTGTTGTTGACCTTGTTGGGTGGGGAGGAAACATTCGAGGTTGTGGATGGTGATTCCTTTTTCTTCGTCGAGCCGGACGTGTCCGATATTGATGTGGAGGTTGGGAAAATGTTTTTCGAGTTCGTTTAGGACGTAGATGCGGATTTGCGAGTTGAGGTGATACAGGGCAACAACTCCCCCAACCGCCGCCAAAACAACAATCAACAGCGTTCCCCAACAGAAACCCAACCATAATGTTCGTAATACTTTTTTAATGATAATTTTTTGAGGAGTTGATGATTGTTGTGAACTATTTCCGACGGAGTGATCCGTTTGGGGATATTTTTTTGTTTTGATGCGATGATAATACGAAATACAACCAAAACAGTCAAGAAAAGAATCCGCAATTATTTTTTTGGGGGTTGGTTATTAGCCCCTTCCTTTAACCCTTCCCCAAAACGAGAGAAATGGATAGTTAATAGTTAGTAGTGAATAGTTCGCAAGCGGAATTTCAACTATTCACTCATAACTATTAACTGAACTTTTGCAAAATTGACAATCGTGTTAGAATACGTGGTTAAAGGAGTCTTCAAGTTGATCAAATTCAATCGCAAGTTCACTTTCAAGGGCATGGAACAACATGTTGTTGACTTCGCGAAAACGATTCCGGCGAAGGATCGCAAGCCAGTCATCACGAGTGACGGGACGAAACAATGGTACTTGAGTGTGTGCGTG
>JAIRTV010000571.1 GCA_031254675.1 Planctomycetaceae bacterium
CGTTTCGATAAAGTATAGCACGATTCCTCAACTGGTCTGGCTGTTTTCGGACATGTAATTAAAAATTCCATTTTTTTATAAGACTGTTTCCGATATGGGAATCGGCTTGAAAACCAAGCTTGACCAAGACCCAAAATCGCTCCGACATGAAGGAGAGACCACGGGAAAAACCATGCGGCGGCGGGTCGGGTTCAAGAGATGTCGCGACTGTAGGTTCATGTTGCGGCAGCTGGGCGGAGTGACCGGAACTCCGAACCGGTGGAAAGAACGCGACAGGGCAAAAACGGGGCGTCCGTCGCGGGGAATCCAGCGTAACCATTCACGCTACTATTTTATGTTCGCCTGATTTTTCTGTGTATGCCGTGTTCAAAAAAATATTGAACACGGAAAACACAGAAAAGTTTTATGATCAATCATTCGTTGACATATTTAATTTTTCAAAAAAACGTGAACGGTTACCAATTCCCTACATCAATTTACCTAAATCAACAACCCGTTTGTGAACGCGAGTACTTGCGAAGGCGAGGAAAAATTTTGCTGTTGATTGTAATTCATTTTTTAGGTATGCTTCCACCGGAAAAAAATATTTTCAGGTATTATTTGATTTTCAATCATTGAGATCGTTATAATCTGAACAGAGTAAAGATGTTTTTTAATTTATCTATTTCGCCTATTTTGCTTTTTTGAAAAATTGTGTTATGATGAGATAGTTAATTTGTATTGTTCGAGAAAAACGTTTTCCAACAGGTATTTACTTGGCAAAAGCGAAAAAGAACGAAAGGAATATTTCAATGAAACGAATGTTTATTTTTTCCGTTATCATAAGTTTTTTCTTGATGAGTTATTCCGCTGTTGCTGCGCCGGAGGTTGGTACGCCCAACGGTAAATCGTTATATAGTAATCGACCCAATCGGGTGTTGCGGACATCGCCCGAAAAATTTCCGACTTTGGCGCCCGACAATTCAAGTCCTACATTGTCGAGTCCCGAACCATGGTTGGCACCGCCAACATCAGAATTACAATTAGAAAACTCGGATCAACTTGATCAATTATTAGAAAATAAAACTTTTTCAAATAAAACTCAACCGATTTTTCCCGATTTTTCATCCACTGTGCCGGTTCTGGATTCGCCAAACCCAACCAATCAACCCCCAAAAATCAATCAACCTCGCGGAATTGTTATTGACGAACCAATTGAAGTACGTCCCTTGTCAAAAATTGATGTCAACTCAGCATCCACCGGAAAAACCGAAAGAACTGAAGTTTACAAAAAAACAGACGCAACATCCGGTTCGCATTTTGCTTCGCGGACTACTTTTCCGAATCAACCGATTTTAGCGGGAAACGACCAAAATAAACAAGAAATCCAACTTGACGAATTAAATGCCCGATTGGCAAAAATCCAACTCGAAAAACATAATCTCAACGAAACACTTAAACTAATCGACAAAATCCAATCGTCCGCCATCAAAGCCCGAACACTTGTTGATCTTGCGGAATATGTTTCTCGCGACAATAATTACAAAAAGGAAGCCGATCAACTTTATGCTCTGGCTGTTGATGGAATTGACGCCTTAACGAAGGGCGAAGCGATTGTTATTAAAATTAAAAGTGATCCAAAAAATGATTGGAGTGGCGATTCGAAAAAGGAATCGGTTTTGTCTTCTTCTTCGGTTACAGATACCAAAACATCCGGTTCCGGTACGCCTAGTTTTACCGAACCGAAAAAGCCAACAGAATCCGTAACAACATCACCACGAAAACCCACGCTTACACTTCTCGACGAAGACAAACCGGTTGAGTCGTCAAATTCTCAAGTAGAATCCGCCTCGAAAACAATACCGATACCGAAATTGAACGAATCATCGGCTGAAACACATTCAATTATTAAAACACCGAATGTTCCTGATACATCGTCAGTTGCACCCAATGTCCCCAAACCCAAACCGGTTGTTCCGGTTTTGGCTCCTCCCGAAGAGTCGTCAGCACCAACTCCTACAGCAAAGAAAACGCCGATATTATTGGAAGATGACCCAAAAACAATGCCGTTATTGGAAGAAAACAAAACGAATGTAACCAAAAAAGAAGCAATTTCGTCGCCGACACCAACAAAACGTCCAATGATGCTTCTGGACGACGAATCGGAAATACCAGACGATGAAAAATCGGCAGAAATTAAAACGCCGCCCTCGGTTCGTAAACCGTCTTTGTTACTTCGTGAAGAACCGGACACCAATGTGGAAAGTGAGAAAAATGTTATAGAATCAACCACAAAACCGGAATCTCCCGCAAAGGAAGAATCGGAAATAAAATTGAACGAAAAATCGGACACAAAACTTAATTCTCCGCCCGCCGCACCCAAATCACAACGACGAGCAATGCCGGGAAGAAATAAAGTAACGTTGGAAGAAAATTAAAGAAACTCAATAATAATGGTTCGGCAATATTTCGACAAAATGATTGCCTGCATTTTGAAGTATGATTTTTTGAACGACAATTTATGAAACGTAACATTTAATCTTATTTTTATTGAACAATTAGAACAGGCAAGGAAGCCTTGAAATGTACAAATTATTACTCTGTTGGCGTTATCTTTTAACGCGATATATTGCGTTGGCGTCGATTATTAGTGTTACGCTTGGCGTGGCGACAATGATTGTGGTCAACGCGGTGATGCTTGGTTTCACGAATGAAATGCAGATTCGGATTCACGGGATTCTCAGCGATGTAACAGTGGAATCAATGGACGCTAATCGTGGATTTCCTGATGCGGCGTGGCATATTGATCGGATTCGGGAAGTTGCCGGCGAATGGATTGAAGAGATGACGCCAATGATTGCGATTCCTGCCATGTTGACATTTCGAATCGGAATTGAAGGCGAACCGATTAGTGTGCCGATTGAATTGATGGGAATCGACGCTGTTACGCAAAGTCGTGTGAGTGAAATCACGAAATATCTTCAACATCCGAACAATCGCCGTGAATTGAGTTTCAAACTTCGCGAAAACGGTTACGATATTCAAGGAGCCGGAAATAACGGACGCGGTGCGTATCGTCAAAGTATGCGTTACGCCGGTTGGGAATATCGGCGTAACAGTTTTGCCGAGCGGGAAAAATTTCGTATCCAATATGAAGAAGAACGTATTCGGCTCGAAAATCAGCAGAACGCCGCACGAAATTCCGGATCAAAAAATTCTTCACCGGAATCGGAATTACCGTACGATCCCTTTGCGGAAGCTCCCAGTGTTTCGGCAAAAAAGTTCGATCCGGCGAAGGAACAACACACCGGCATCATTATTGGAATTGGTATTTCGCTTTATAATCGAGTCGATCAAGTGGATTCGGAAACCGGTCAGAAAATGGTAATCGACAGTCTTGCGCTCATTCCCGGTGATGACGTGATGATTACGTTTCCAACAGCCGGAGTTCCGCTCAAACTCCAAAGTGATAGTTTTACGGTTGTTGATCTTTACGAAAGTAAAATGATGGAATACGATAAAAGTCTTGTTTTCGTACCGATTGAAAAATTACAGCAACTTCGCGGAATGTTCGATCCGGCAACCGGTAAACCGACTGTTACGCAAATTCTGATTAAAGCGAAACCGGGTGTCGATATTGATATGATTCGCGATAAAATTCGTACCGTTTTTCCGCAGGAATTGTTCAAAGTCAGTACTTGGCGAGATAAACAGGAAACATTACTGGCAGCCGTCTTCAATGAATTGGCAATGCTTAATGTATTATTGTTTTTGATATTTGCGGTTGCCGGTTTTGGAATTTTGGCGATATTTTACATGATTGTTATTGAGAAACAAAAAGACATTGGAATTTTGAAATCGCTTGGAGCGAGTAGCGGCGGCATTATGCAGATATTTTTGTGTTATAGTTTATTACTTGGAGTGGTTGGTTCGGGATTGGGGTTGGTGACCGGATTATTATTTGTTAAATATATTAAAGAGATTGCGGAGGTATTATCTTATATTCTTCGGAGCGATGTTTTTAGTCCGGAAATTTATTCCTTTTACGAAATCCCAACCATTGTCCAACCGACAACAGTTTTTTGGATTATTTATGGTGCCATATTTATTGCGGTTGCTTCTGGAGTTCTTCCGGCGATTCGTGCTGCGAGGCTGCATCCGGTTGAATCGTTACGAAGTTGAAATTCTACTAAAATATATTACAAATACTGAATCCTGAAAGGATCACTATTTCCGTTCGCCATTACCGATGATCAAAGCCCGACCCACCGCAGATTTTCGTCCGGTCAAGCCGAATCTTGAGCCGCCGGAACCAGCACCGAAACCGAATATTCGGCTTTCCGGTGTTCTGAGAGCGCCGGATGGTCGTACTTTGCTCAATCCGCCCACAATCGAACTCAACGAATTTTCGAAACAACCTTCACCGTTACCAACGACAACACCTAAAAAAATGATTCCCTCCGCATTCAAAGAATCTGTTACGCATTCTTCTCGGTCAGCCGTGCCGGTTGAGGAATTGTCGTTTCGCGAACCATTTTTGTACGAAAGTCTTCCGACTATCGAAAAACCAAAGACAATATTTGATAAGTTTGATGCGAAATTTGACAAGAAATTGTTTTACGCTCAAAAAGAACCGATTGAGCCTTTTCGTTCGAAGATTGACCGAATCAACAAATCGCAACCAACAACTCCTCTCTCGGATCATTTTCCGGAAATTCCACCGTTACCAAATTGGGAACGAAATTTTGAAGAACAACCCGCTCCCGTTACAACATCTTCTTTATCCGATTCTTTATCCGATTCTTTATCCGAATCTTCTTTTTCCGACGAAACCAATTTGGAAGAATTTCAATTAAACGAACATTTTGACGATATTGACGTTTTCTTAACCCGAAATAAAATGAAATTGCAATCGGCTGAAAATACGGATTCCGTACAAGAAAATAATTCCGAATCACGAAAAAATTCTGAAACGAACAAAATTTCCGAAATCAAAACTGATTCCAAAACCAAAAGTAATTCCGAACAAAAAAGAATTATTTTACCGGTTATGCATTTGGTTTACAGAAATCATGGAACGGTGTTTCATCGCAAACGGTCGGTTTCTGTTCTGAAAAGTTCTGTTGCGAAAACGAGTGAACATTCTGTTATTCCGTTGGCAACACCGGTTTCTGAATTACTTCGTACAGAAAATCTGACGAAAAGTTATTATAGGAAAAGGTTAAAAATTCCGGTACTGAAAGGCGTGAATTTATCGGTTCGGTCAGGCGAATTTGTCGCGATTATTGGTCAAAGCGGTTCCGGTAAGAGTACGTTATTGCATTTGCTTGGTACGCTGGACAATCCGGAATCGGGTTCGATTTATTTTGAAAATCAACGGATTGACAATTTGCCGGTTGTTCGGCGTGATCATCTCCGCAACCGGTCAATTGGTTTTATTTTTCAGTTTTATCATTTGTTACCGGAATTGACAACGCTGGAAAATGTGTTATCGCCGTTGATGATTCGCGAGGGAATTTTTAGTTATATTTTTCGGCGGGGTTTGTATCTTGAAAAAGCGAAACTGTTACTGGAAAAGGTCGGGTTGTCGCATCGTTTGAAACATAAACCGTGCGAACTTTCGGGCGGCGAAATGCAGCGTGCGGCAATTGCAAGGGCGTTGATTTCCGAACCGAAAATTCTGTTAGCGGACGAACCAACCGGCAATCTTGATGCCGCATCGGCAGCAGAAATTATGGAATTGCTCCAACAACTTAATAAAGAACAAAAATTAACTATTGTCATGGTCACGCACGACAATACAATTGCCAACACGGCGGATCGGATTGTGCGCATGGTGGACGGAATTATCGTTTAAAACCGTAAGTTTCCGTACACAACATAAACGGTACATGAATTTAGCACTAAAATCTTTATTGCAACCGAAATATGCCCCGTTCGAGACAACGAACGAAACAATATGAATCGTTTTTACGGTTTCCTATTCTGTACTAATACGTTCTCATTAAAAACGGAACGATTTATTTTGCTCTTGGGTGTGCTTTTTCGTAGATTTCGAGCAGGTTTGCCGTACTCAAATGGGTATAAATTTGTGTTGTCACAAGGCTTTTGTGTCCCAGAAGTTCCTGAACACTCCGAATATCCGCACCACGGTCAAGTAAATGCGTTGCAAAACTATGGCGAAGCGTGTGCGGAGTCGTTCGAGAATCCAACTCTTTAAGTTGCAAATATTTTTCCAACATCCGCGCAATACTACGAGTTGACATGCGACCGGCAAATTTGGTAAGAAAAAGCGGTTGATCACCGATTTGGAGTTTCAAAATTCGTTTGGCGGATCGTGATGGTTTTGCTGTCGGGCGGCGACGACCCAAGGCGTCAACATTTCCCGCTAAAATTTCTTTACGGTAACGAAACCATCTTTGAATTGCTCGCACCGCATAAGAACCCAAAAGCGCAAAACGTTCTTTCCGCCCTTTGCCGCGAACACGAACCAATCCTTCCGAAAGACTAAGATCTCCAAGATTCATTGTTACCAATTCTCCAACCCGAACCCCCGCCGAATACATTGTTTCGAGAATCGCCCGATCTCGAACCCCAAACGGATCATCCAACGGAGGCGCCGTTAATAATCGTCCAATATCTCTGGTCGAAAGAAAATAAGGAAGTTTCCGATTTCCGCGTGGATTTCGCAACGGTTTTGCCGGATTTTCCGTAGCCCAACCGTCCCGCATTCCGAATTTGAAAAAACTACGAAGCGACGCCAACCGTCTTGCAACACTCGCTTTCGCGTAACCCGCCTCGTGCATCGCCGCAACATAACCACGAAGTTGAAGCGTCGTAATTTCAGAAGGATACGGTATTCGTTTCCCAAATAAATCATACAAATATTCCGTTAACGCCTCAAAATCTTCCCGATAACTCTTCAAGGTTAATTCTGAAACATTCCGTTCAACTCGTAAATATTGCAGAAATCGTTCTGTTGATTGTTGCATAAAGTAATGATTTGGGGTTTGGCGGGAATAATTGGACTATTTTATTGTTGTTCAAAACAGGTCAACAGAAAGTCAGCATCAAGTAAGTCAACCCAAAAGTTTGCCGAAGATCAAAAAACGCTGTTTCACAATAAACCTTTTCTCGAACCCTTTCCTAAGGCAGGAGGCAACCTTTCCTTTCAGATGAAAATACGGCAAATACGACATTTGCGCCGGCAAATACGACATTTGCGCCGGCAAATACGGCATTTGCGCCGGCAAATACGGCATTTGCGCCGGCAAATGCGACATTTGCGCCTGCAAATGCGCCGTTTTCGCCTGCAAATGAGTCATTTTCGCCTGAAAATACGCCACTTTTAGGTGGGTAACCTTTTCTTAGGGAAGGGTTAGAGCAAAGGTCTATTATTTTTTCCTATTCTAAGGAGATCATTGTTGATGTCAAGAAATCCATAGACCCTTTTAGTTAATAGTTAGTAGTGAATAGTGAATAGTTCGCAAGC
>JAIRTV010000578.1 GCA_031254675.1 Planctomycetaceae bacterium
TCCGCCGAAAGATTGCCCACACTACTTTATGAAAGATTGCCGACCCGAAAAGAAAGGTTAGAGAAAAGGTTTCATTCTCCAAGACCAAGCGATTGGATAAACGATGCGGTAACGTCTTGAAAACCAAAAACTCCTTCCAAATGTTCACCTTGTTCGAATGCCGCAAAGCGAATCACCGGAATTTCTTCACCGTCCAAAATAACATTGAAATAAGATGATTGCAAAAGAAGTGATCGTTTGACCGATTTTTCCGAAGGACGGTTCAAATAGCGAATCTTGTAAGGGAATCCATCTTGCCGACCAATCCAAATCTCAACGTCCGAAGGAAAATCCAACGGATATTTTTTTTTCTTGCCCAATCCACCAAACTGATTCATTAAACTATCAAAATAACTTGGACGTATCACTCCAGCTATTTTCCAAACAACAAAAGAACCACCCTCTTCCAACATTTCCGGTTGAGCCGGCGTCGTAAATTCATAAAATCGGTCAATCTGTCGTAATTGCCCCGCTAAACCACCCAAATTACGAACTTCACTGATTTGACTAAAACGCGGTTCTCTTTTCGATTTCCTAATAGCGTTTTCTACGGGAGAAATTTTAATGATATTAAATGCTTTTTCGCCTTCTATTGATATATATTGCCAAATCTGATTTTGTTCTCGATCTTCCGAAAGATGACAAACCACCGTCATACGATTCGGTTCCGAACCGGGAACAGCAGGAATATTGGTGAGAAAGTTAATGTCCAACCGGTACATAGAGCGTAAAAATTCGCCAGCCAACGGTTTCGGCAACGCTTGCTCTTCATATCGTCCCCGCGCAGAATATTCGACACCGTCAACCCGAACATCCATCCGAATATCACTCTCAATCGTTTTAAGCGTCAAAATCCGGTTAATCGATTGTTGCAAATATTTTCCGCCTAAATCGGATGTTGCCTCCTCTTTCGCCATAATGTCAGTTCGCTGAAAACAAATAAGAATAACCAACAAAGTAAAATAAATAATATAGAAAATTTTTTTATTTTTTTGGCAAGGAAACGTAATTCTGAGGAAATGACAAAAGTATTGCATGGGAAATAACCGAATAATGAGGATTAGAAGATCAATTGTTTTTCTTTGACGGTCGAAAATGGAGTGACCGGAAGGAATAACAGACGGGATTGTATAAAAAAAAGAGTTTTCCGTCCAGTGCAATTGGAACTTCCAACGAATTAACACCTTCATCGACCGTAGCCAAAATTCAACATTTGCCGTCAATTGATAGAAGCGGGCAATTGTGTCATTTCGTAAAAGGGGAGGAAGCCTGATGCGATGTAGTTTTTCCTATTTAGCACTTCTTACAATGTTGGCAGGATGCCAAGGACCTATCTTGACTGGTGGTTTTAACCAATCGCCTTATAGGGCTCATGGAGTGGATGGTCCCGGACCGGGGGTCATTGCAGAACCGTTTCAACCGACTTCGTTGCCGGGTTCGATGGGATTACCTGCACCAAATGTCGGAATGCCTGACGCTTGTCCGCCTGAAGTTTCTCTTGCGATTCCGCCTCAACTCGTTTCGTATCAACGACCGATTGTCCCAACTTCACAGATTAACTTTCTTGGTTTGGAGTCGTTGACAATTAATTGGGATGCGAAATTTCCCGGTACTTTCGATTCCGAACCTTGTGTCTGTCCGGCAACTCATGATTTTGGTCAAGGTGCCATTTATCGTTTAAAATTATCAAATATTCCGGGACGGCAGGGAAAAGAACTTTATCCAACGCTTGAAATTGCGCCGACAATGGCTCGAACTCAAGCATTTTTGGCTCATAATTCGATTCCGATTGAGTTTACCGACAACGATTTTGATCAAGTGTTTTCCGGTAACTTTATTACAAAAGTCGTGTATTTACCAAATCCGGAATATCAGGGGTTGGCAATGGCTGGGGTTGGAACCTTGGTCAATACGCAACTGGAACCAGGAGTCGATCCTATTGTTGAAGCGAGTAATCGTGGAGCGATTCTTGCGGTTATCCGAATGGGAAACAAGGATTTGAGCAATACGGTTGCGGAAAAGCAACGTCAAATTTCGTCGATTCCGCCATTTGTTACAGGTTTACCGTTGCAAGGAGGTTATCCGATCAATGGTTCGTCGATTCCGCAAAATACAATTTCCGGTGTTAATATTCCGGCTTATGGAACGCCGATGACCAAAACATCCACAGGAATTCCGGGACCGCCGCAACTTCCGCAAGGAGCGCATTCTCCGAATCGTTATCCGATTGTTCGTGCCGAACCGATTCCCGCTGCACCGCGACCCGTGCCGATACCACAACCAACCTCAATTGGAGTGAATCCGCAGAATGTTCTTGTTCACCCGCATTACACTTCGCAATTGCAACAATTATCGGCGCAACAACAACCTCAGCCTCCGGTAACTCCAACTCCGGTTGAACCGCAACCGACACAATCAACTCAACCGCAAAATCCGACGTTGGCTCCATAAATATTTGCTACGAAATAGTATTGTCGTGTCATCGTAATTGTTGTCCGTTAATCGTTGTCCGTTGGTTGTCATTGAATTTTTAACTGACAAACAACGGACTTTTTACTGTTATGATAAAAGTATTTTACACGATTACCGCGTTTCTTTTTGTAACGTTGTTATACGCACAGATTCCTGTTGCGCCTTCGGGTAATCCGGCAAGTAATCCTTATGTGCCGGTTTCGCAATATTACCAACCCGTCAAAATAAACGCACCGGAAGGAACCAACATTACTCTTGCTATTGACGAAAAATTTGTCCAACGACAAGCAACACCTTACGCTGTCGGTTTACTGGTGGGCAATGATTATCGGTTGCGAATAACCGATATTCCGTTTCAACCCGGTCGGGAAGTTTTTCCGACAGTTCAGGTTATTGCCCGAACTTATCCGCCGCGCGGACAAGAGTTGGAATTTCCGATTCGGATTGATATTACTCAGGAAGATATTGAATTGGCGTTGGACGGAAAATTCGTAACTCGTGTTATTTATCTCGAAAATCCACAAACAGCGTTGCCGGTTCGCGGTGATCTTGGTGTACAAATTTCAACAGATGTTTCCGGCGGCACCAATCCGATTACTGTTGCAGCAACTATGGGACAACCTGTTGCGGTTGTACGGATGGGCGGACGGATTCCCAATACGCTTGGTGTTACCGATCCGGCATTTTTTCACGGTTCACCGCCATGGATTGCGTTTGACAAAACACCGTCAAATCGTTACGAAATGACCCGTTATCAAAGCACGCCCAACCGGATAAATCCTTTCATCAGCGGAAAACCAACAATACCGTTACGTTAGAAAATTGTTTGTCAATATTACCGGTTTAATCGAATCATTGGATAGTTACGATAAAACTATCAATCAATATCATCCAGAGTTATGCGGTTTCAAATTGTTTCTGTTATTTTGATATTTTTGTACAGTTCTGCCGTTTTAGGGCAAATGAACACGTTGACGATTGATCCGACGTTGGCGGAACGGGGAGTCAAGAGTGTTGCGGAACGGCAAGAATTTCCGAAACAGATTGACTCGAATATTCGTTCGACAATCAATCCGATTTCCGGATTGCAACGGCAAACCGAATATCTTACTGATGGCGGTGATGGAATTGCTCAAACACGTGTTGAAGAGGATTGGACGGTTCGGAATCTTGAAACAGAAGATACCGTTGCGCATTTTGACACATTGGATGGTCGGACTTTGGTAGAACCATCAAACCGCGTCTTTATTTATGCGCCGCGTTTTGGTGCTGTACGAAAAATTGAAGGCGTTGTCAATAATGCTCAAATTACCGCGTTGTCCCGAACAGATAGCCAATATTTTCTGAATGTTGATCAGGGTCAAGAACAACTTGGTTATACGGCTCAGGGAATCCAATCCGGTTACGCTCGAACCCGTACACAATTGAGCGGAGTCGAAGGCTTAAAGAAAAGTACCGGAACCGGCATAACACAAGGACTTGGCGCGTACAGTAATTTTGAATCGGCGATGTCTTATTCAAATTTATTGAGGCAACAATTTATCGGATTAGCGGAATTATCGTATCTTACGGAAGGCAGAGTTTATGCCAAAGCGTGGCAGGGAAACGAGGGAATCAAAGTTCAAATGAATATTTTGGCGCCGATGGCAGCAACCAGTGAAGAAGGTGCCGAAAGTTTTTTCCAAATCGAAGAAGACGAATCAAAAACATCCAAACTCCGGCTGATCAAAACAGCATCCAAAAAATCAGCTCAACCAGGCGAGATTGTCGAATTGACGCTTCGGTTTGATAATATTGGTACGCAATTGATCGGCAACGTAACAATTTTAGATAATCTGACAACACGTCTGGAATTTTTACCGGGAACCGCGTTATCGTCACTGAAATCTGGTTTTATTGTCCAACCGAATGACGGAGGTTCTTTTACGCTTCGTTTTGAAATTACCGACCCGCTCAAACCCGGCGAATTTGGTGTTATACAATTCCAATGCCGCGTACGGTAACTCAATCTTATTGGCATTTATTGGTGATGATCTGTGATCATTATCCGCAGATTGTGTTGATTTTCGCCAATACATCCTTGGATTCCTTTCTGACACGATTAACACAAAACTGAAGTAAAACCAATATTTGTAATATTTTACTTGCCTCCAAGTACAGCATAAGTAATCATGAACGCCAAACATAGAACAAAATATATTAGTCCCCATATTAGTTCCCCAATAAGACAAGTTACGTTATTATTATCATTTGATCTATTAGCATTGATACGATAAATCATAAAAAGTCCCTTCGAAGCATTATATATCATTTTAATACTTCTTGGGAACAATATAAGCATCAATAGAAACAATAAAACGAATAGATTCTGGAATATCTGTATTAGTGAACTTAAAAAAAGCATTTTCATGTATCAATTAATGTTTTTTGTTTTCCAGAATTATCACAATTCAATCTCGTTCCCAAATAAAACGTCAAAAGTGAGTGTTTATTCCGAAGCCCATGACCAAGTTTCCAAGTCATCACTCCAAGCCAATCCGATATTACAATTAATGGTAAAATTTGTCCAGTTTTCGCCGGATTTTGGACCGAGGCTGCCGTGGAAGAACATCAAATATTTTCCGACGGTTGGTTCATTTTTTAGGTCAAGCACAAAACCGGCGGATAAACGTCCTTG
>JAIRTV010000114.1 GCA_031254675.1 Planctomycetaceae bacterium
ATAATATGCATGAGTGTTGCGTCGTTATAAAATAAGAGACGGAATTTAGTTAAAATTTAACGATCAACGAAAGTATAGCACATAAAAAACAATTGGGAATAAAACCACAAAAATAATTCTCAACATTCATCAGCAAGATATTAATTAAGGTGTTAAGTTAGGTTTTTCGAGTTGTTTTAAGGTAAACGCCGAAACCGTGTGCAGATCAACACCAGATGCAACAAAATCAAAACCGTACCCATTATCAATGGATAACGGAATAATTCAGTGTATTGAGTATAAGTTCGTCCTTCGTGGATTGTTTTTTCGAGTTGGTCAATTTCGGCGTAAACTTGTTCGAGAGCCGAGGTGCTTTGGGCGTTGAAATATTGACCGCCGGTCATGGCGGCAATTTTGTTAAGAGTTTCTTCGTCAATGGACACGGATTGGACTGTGATACGTTGTTGACCGAATGGGTCGGTTACGATATAAGGAGCTTCGCCGGTTGTACCGATCCCGATGGTGTAAACCTTAATTCCAAACGCTTTGGCGGTTTCGGCGCCTTCTAATGGTGTTAATGTACCGAATGTTTGTTCGCCATCGGAAAGCAAGATAATGATTTTACTTTTTGCCGGAGTCTCTTTGAGTCTGTCCACCGCTTGAGCCAATGCGTCACCGATTGCGGTCATATTTTCTTCTTCGTAAAGGCGTGGGTCGAGAAGGTTTCCCTTCGCATCGACAATCGGTTCCGGCAACCGGATTTGATCAAGCATTTCGAGAAGCGTGGCGTGATCCAATGTTAGAGGGCAAAACGCATCAACATAACCACCAAATGCCAACAGACCAATCATATCGTCCTTTCGACCCGACAACGAAGAATTACCGGCAACAAAATCGTGAAACGTTTTTTTGACCGCTTCGAGCCGATTAACTCGTTTCCCGTTCAGTGTAAAATCAATTGCCGCCATCGAACCGCTTCGGTCAACACACAACGCCATTGCGATTCCTTCGGCGCGGATTCGATATTCTTCTTTTCCTGATTGTGGTCGTGCCAACGCAACAATCCACAACACCATTCCCAAATAAAACAACCACGGAACAAAAAACGCACACTGTTGCACAAAAGTACGCGGCACTGACTGTAACAACGAAACATCACTAAATACAACACTTGCCGGTGATCGCCGAAATTCCAAAACAATGACAACCACCAACGGTATCAAGAACAAAAAATAATAAGGAGATTGAAAATGAAACATTGATTTTCTGTAATTGTTCTGTTATTGCATCAAGTATTATGTTGTAATCATATTGATTACTAAAAATGCCTGAAAAAATAATTTTTCAAATTCTACCGTTGCGGTAAAACAAAGACAAGCCCTATTCCAATTGCTTGCATGATTATTCAAACGGAAATGAAATAAATTTGATAAAAACAATAGACCTTTTCTTTAAGTCTATTTAAAACAAGGTATAAGGTAGGTGAAGTTGCCTCAAAGGTGGGTGAAGTCGCCCCAAAGGTGGGTGATGTTTCGCCGAAACATCACGTCGGCGATAGCCGACTCGACCCTATTTTCGGATGGCAATTCGTGTTGCCAAACGGTTTGGAATCTGATTGCCAGCCGAACATAGGGGCAAGTCGGCTATCGCCGACGCGACCTTTCGGCGAAAGGTCGCCCACCTGAAAAGAAAGATTACCTCCTGAAAAGCAAGGTTACCTCCTGAAAAGAGAGGTTGACTCCTGTCTTAGGGAAGGGTTAGAGAAAAGGTTTAATATAGACCTTCTCTCTAGCTTAATAGGGCGAAACATGGCGTCGGACAGAGTTTTCGGGAATGTCCGAACAATCTTTTGGTTTTTCCACAAAACAACCCCAGTAGCAAGAAAATGCTCCCAAATAAGAAAAAATTGAACACCGAATACACGGAAAAATAGAAAAAATTCCGTGTATTCTGTTTTTTCCACGTTGGATTAAAGCCGCGAATTTTGAGATGCCACGCCATGACAAAACCATCTCCACCATTATTACCCTTGCCGCAAATAATAGCCATTGGGATTTCTTGTCTCACAATTTCAAGACGCTGCAATGTATCAACCGCACCGCGTCCGGCATTTTCCATGAGAACCAAACCGGACATACCAAATTGTTCTATGGCTTGACGATCAATATCACGAGATTCTTGTTGCGTTAGATAACGCATATCATTTATCCATGTACGAAAATTATCTAACAGAAGTTAATTATTGTCATGAAATCGTTGTGCTGCCAATTCGATTTCGCGTGGTTCAACAAGAATAATCGGCGATGTCGGCGGCAAATAATCCAGTAACGACGCCCCAACCGCTTCGTTGGGCAACAATCGGGTCAAGTCAATTTGATTCACATGTTCCAGTGATCGTTGCGTAACAATATCAAAACAACGAATTGATTCGATTTCGTCATCGAAAAACTCAATCCGAACAGGTTGTTTCCAATCAGGAGCAAAAAGATCAAAAATCGAACCACGAACCGAAAATTCTCCAGGCAAATCAATCGCCGGCGTGGCGTGATAACCGCTTTCAATAAGAGATTGACGTAACTGAATAAGATCAATTTGCTTGCCAACCTGTAGGAGTTGTGTGCGTTCGATAAGAAACTCTTTTGGCGGAACTTGTTGTAACAACGACAATATCGGTACAACAATAGTAATTTGCGAACACAAATTTTCCGATAATTGTTTCAATACCCGAATTCGTTGACCAAACAAATCGTCTGCCAAAGCGAAAACAATATTTTCGGCGTCGGGAACGAATGTTTGATGTTCCAACGCCGGAAACAACAAATTTTTTGCGGTTGGTAGGAACAGTTCAAGATCATCGATAATTTGTTCGGCTTGTTCTGTGGTTGCGGTGAGAAGCGTTATTGGCTTATTTCCGCTTTGCCGAATCGCAACAGCGGCAAGTGCGCAAACTCCACCATGAACACCATCCACCGAGATTGACTTTCCCGACCAAAGCGCAACAACCGCTTCCGAAAACGGAACATAATCCAAAAGATGTTGAAAAAACGGAGGGGTATTACTGAACATAAAACAACATTCTTGGTATGCTCTTCACACTTTACAATTCGGTTTTATTTTTATAACGAAAGATAACATCCCAAAACCGGCACGAATAGTTCGCGGAATAGTTACGATAATCTTCATTGCAACTTTCGCTCTTTCTGTTTAACCTCCGTAACAATTAAACCAAGCCCGTTGATCGAACGGTTTTTTTGTATTGGGTTTTCCTGGTTTTTCCGGTACGCCAAGCGGCAAAAGAATTCGCACTTCCTTATCTTTGGGTACCGACAGAATCTCTGCTATTTTAGCGGCAATTGTTCCGCGAATCGCTCCGTCAATCCAAACCGTTGCATAACCAAGCGCCGTAATCGCAAGGAATATATTTTGTGTTGCCGCCGCACAGTCTTCGATGAAAAACGAAAGATTGCCGTACGCCGGTTTTTTGTCGCAAATACAAACAATCATCGCTTGAGCGGTTGTACAAACTTGTTTTCCGCCGGTTTCCTTTGCAATCGCCTGAATTGTTGCCGGATCGTCAACAATAACAAACGAAACAGATTGCGCATTGCAACCGGTTGGAGCGTCAATACCAGCTTGAACAATTTGACGCAAATCCTCTTTGGGAATTTTTTTATCGAGAAACGCTCCTCGATAACTATAACGTTTTTCTACTGTTTCAAAAAGTTCCATAATAATCTAAAGTAAAGGTAAGTGTTAATGACAAAGCGAATCACGAAAACGTGAATCACAACAATAGGAAACAAAAAAACCGGTTAAGGAGTCCATTCTTTTTTGGGTTTTTGTTCGATTATGTTGGCGGTTTTCATGTTTCGGATTTCCTGTTCCGTTTTTTGAACGGATTCGGTGTTACATAAAATTTCAAAGTTTAGTTCAAATGTTCGCGATTCACCAGGTTTTAGCGCAACAACACGACCTTGTTCTTTTTCGAAAGATCGGTTGTTTGGGAAATTGACGGACGGTTCCAAGCCGCACACATAACCGTCGGTATTCGCGAGACGGCTTTTCCAGAACGAAAAATAAGGGAATGCGTTTCGGTTGAAGCCGAGAACCAATCCGCGATTTCCACTGGAATTGATGAGCAATGTTTTACAGTAACCGTTTTGATCGGTGCCAGGTTCGAAAAAGAAAACCACTTCTTCACTTCCCGGCGTTTCGTTGCCGAGTTTATCCCATTCCGAAAGATTTTGTGCTGCTGCTTCCGTTCGCGGTGCCATCGTTTCAAACGGCACCACAACGCGGCTTCCCGGAGATGCAAACGGTTGACCGGTATTGATGTGATACAAAAGTTCAAACTCGCCTGGTTCTGCGGAAAGATTCGTAACCGTATCGCGAACGACAAATTTCGTTGAACCGGCATGCGTGGTCAATGAAGAATGCAATTCCAGTTTTTTGAAGAACAATTTCGATTCCAAAATTTTTCCGGCAAGTGTAATTTCGCCGGTTTCACGATTGAGTGAAAGCGTCAGATGATGCGCCGGAAGATTCGCAATACGTCCGTGTAAGGGATAACGTAACGTTCCATTAGCGTCAAATTCCGGTGAGCCGTTGCTTTCCAACCCGCAACGTACCAACCATTCGTCAAAACCTTCAAGCCAACCAAGACCACCCGGATCATCAATCGGAACCCAACTCGGATGAACCGGTCCCAAAACCGGCGAATCCCATTTCAATTCGACATCACCGCATTGAGCTTTCCAAATACCCATGCCCCGCGTCGGCAAAATCTTCAATGAAATTCGTCCATTATTGAGATTGACCACATCGACATTATCGGAAATTCCACCGTGAAGCCGATGTTTACTAATATGAATCGGAACTTCTTCTTTTTTATCGGGGCGTTTGAGCAATTCCGAAAATTCGAAACATTCCTGAAAAACGCCTTGTTTGACGTCAATCAACGTCCATTGCTGTTGTAACATAAAACCAACTCCTTACTTCTTTTTGAACGGAAAAAAATTTGCTAATAAATTTACTCCTGTTGAGGTGACGAACGCGATTTGATTGTGGAGATTATACCAAACGAATAATTGATTGCAATGCTTGAGCGAATAGTTGGCGATTTGCGGTCAAGTTTTAGAACAGTTTTTAGAAACAAAATAGATGATACAATACGATAACAAAATTGGGCGATATCAATGTACTCATAATGGAAAAATTTTTAGAGTTGCCCAAAAATGATAATCCTCACGCAAAACTCCTAAATCTTAAGAAAAATTTCGGGATTCTCTTGACAAAGTATTTATAACATTTGTATCCTATACATTATTCTGTTTTCTATGGTTTGACAATTATTTTTGAATCGAAAGGAATTTAGTGATGTTTTACAAGGTTCATTTTCAAATAAAGTTGGTTTTGTTGTTTTTCGTTGTGATTTTGCTTCAACTTCTTTTTTCCGGCATTACGTTGGCGCAAATGGCGTTGGTAACTGGTTGGGAAGTTGACGAAACCCAAGCCGCGCGGAAAACGGCTATTTTTGCCGCGTTCAAGTCGGGCAGTGTTGATGCTGACCGTGCTGGTTTGGACACTTTTTTCGACAAATATTATTTTGCACGATGGACACGCCCCGAAAATACCGGTCAAGTTTATCAATTCGTTCGAGAATTTTTGTCCCAAGACTTACGCGATGCCGCTGGCAACGCACGGGAATATTTACTCGCAAAATCATTCGATTCTCTTAAAAAAATTGTAGCCGATAACAACACCACGGCGTCTGCACGTTATAACGCTATCCTTGCTATTGGGCAATTGTCGCAGCGTGAACCCGCTGGTCGTGGAAATCCGCCAACACCCTATGCCCAAGCGTTGCCCTATCTGCTCGGTGAATATCAGAAAAAAGAAAATCCGAAATTCGTTCAACTTGGCGCACTTATTGGAATTGTTCGGTTTGCGGAAATTGGCATCACTGACGAAGGGTTGAAGAATACAACCATTCCCAATTTATTTGTCGAAATGATTCAATCCGGCAAACCGAAACAGGATGGAGATAAAGAAGATCAGGAAATGACGGATTGGTTTCGTTCTCACGCTTTGGATGGACTGGGAGCGTTGAAATCGGTTGGAGCCAATGGGGAAGTGGTTAAAGTTTTGTCGGAAGTGATCGAAAATCATCTGGAAACAATCGAAATGCGAACTCATGCGGCGAAAATATTTGGCGACTTGAATTTTGCCGATTCTGGTACGACTCTGAATAATCAGCAGTATCAACAAATCGGAACGTTGTTGATTACGCTAATGAAAGCGACAACAGATTCGCAACTCCAAATGGTTACACAACTTCGGGATAAAGCGCGGGTTAGCAAAGGCGGAGGAGTTTCGGACATTGCCAATCTTTCGCCAATTGCATCAAATGTTTTGGAGCCGGAGTTTGCCATGCTTACTCCAGAACAGCAACTTGAAGTTACTGGTGCGGTGCAGAGTGTCAAATCGAATATTCTTAACGTCATGTACGGAATGCGTGGTACGCGAGTGACAGGAGCCGCCAATGCTGGAGTTCTTCCAATGCTTACCAATGCCGATGATCCGGTTGCGGCGAAAATTAACTCGACTGTTAAATTGATCACACCGCTTTTCAAAGTGCTTGATGAAGGACCACCGGAAGACCTAGCAAAACAGCGTTTAGCCGCTAGTAGCATGGATTCGATGGGCGAAATGTCTTCCGGTTCTAGTGGTCGAGCGGCAAGACCGAGAGATGATAAACCGCAACTCAAAGTGAATTTCAGCGCAATTCGGGACGCACTCCAAAAAATGAATGACGAATTGAGTGCTATTATTGCCGGAAGCGGAGTTTGAAATTGGTTACACTAATATTTTTGTGAAGATAAATATCTCTGATTTGGCAATATGAATGGGTGATCATTCTTTGGAACTTCGGGACACGGTTCTCCTTTCGATGGTTGAAGGGATTGGGTCGCGAACGTATCGGCGGCTTTTGGAACGATTCGGAAGCGTAACGGAAATCTTGAACGCTTCGTGCAACGATTTGAGTGATTTTGAATTTCTGAAATCGGATACGGCGTTACGATTGGCTTCGGCGAGGCGAAATTTTGATCCCAATGTCATTCTTGAACTTTGCCAACGTCATCAGATTGATATTATTCCGTTTCATGATTCGCGTTACCCTGAACCGCTTCGAACAATTCACGATCCGCCGCCGATTTTGTACGTTAAAGGAAAAATGTTGCTGCAAGATAGTTTTTCGATTGCGGTGATTGGAACGCGTCGAAGTTCGGCTTATGGTTGTCGTCAGGCGAACCGTTTGGCGACTGCTCTTGCTGGCAATGGATTTACGATTATTAGTGGTTTGGCGTTGGGAATTGATGGTATTGCTCACCGTGCCGCTCTAAAATCCAATGCCCGAACTCTTGCTGTTTTGGGAAGTGGACATCACCGAATTTATCCGCCGGAACATGAAATTCTTGCCGAACAAATTGTTCAATCCGGTGGTGCTGTGTTGAGTGAATATCCGCCGTTACATCAATCTGCAAAATGGACTTTTCCGCAACGGAATCGGATTGTGAGTGGTCTTTCGCTTGGGGTTCTTGTTGTGGAATCGCCTTTGCGGAGTGGAGCCATGATTTCTGCACGAATTGCTGGAGAGCAAGGACGTGATCTGTTTGCGGTTCCCGGTTCTATTGAATCGCCCAACTCGCAAGGTTGTCATCAATTGATTCGTGATGGTGCTTATCTTGTGGAGTCGGTTGATGATATATTGAATGTTCTTGGTCCGTTACGGCAAAAAGTTCTCTTGCTCAATATGCCGCAATTGCCTGATCCGATTCGTCATCCAAACGAAACTTCGCTCAACGAAATAGAACGAAGTGTGTTACGTTTAGTTGGAATGTCTCCCACTCCGCTCAATGATATTGTTATACAATCTGGTCTCGAAGTGTTACAAGTTGTTACTGCTTTGAGTGTTTTGGAAAAAAAACGGATTATCCGTCAACTTTCGCCGGTTGTGTTTGTTAAAGTATAACGAGGGTGTATTTATAACAGTTTCGGATATTCTCGGATTTGTTCTTGCTTTGTTGCCAAACGATTATTTGTTGTGTCATCTGCTAAAATCTTCATTTTTTTTATTTTTTCAGAAAAATTAAAAAATACCGCTTGACATTTTTCTTGATTCCGTATAAACTCTGAATCTTACGTTTAATCGTATTGCGTTTGTTTTGCCGTGTTTCGGCAAACGTTTCGTGATCAAATTTGTAAAACCTTAGAAAACAAGGAGAATGACAATGGAAAATTTAGTTAAATGTGTTGTCGGGATTTTTGCAATATTTTTTGTGAAAATCCAAATGTTAAAATGGACAAATTGCACAAACCAGGGGGGGGGGCTATATGGAGTGAAGAGTTGAGAACGGATAGTGGAAAGTGGTCGGTTTTTCGGCGTTTTTCCACAAAATTCTCAACTCTTTCGCACTCTTTGCGATTCGGATTTACGTTGGTTGAATTACTCGTGGTTATTGCAATTATCGGCGTGCTAATTGCATTACTGTTACCAGCCGTGCAAGCCGCCCGCGAAGCCGCAAGACGGATGCAATGTACCAACCATCTAAAACAAATCGGTGTCGGTGTTCACAATTTTCACGATACCAATCAGGGGCTTCCTCCTTTGTATGTTGGTTATT
>JAIRTV010000116.1 GCA_031254675.1 Planctomycetaceae bacterium
AGATTCGCTAGAACATACTGTTTAATATCGTGTGCTGATTGCCGCCAATGTGTCCAATCATTGATTGCCCAACACACATTCAAATTGCCTTCCGCCGAACGAAATGAGGTTGGCATCAACGATTTCGGACCATTCGCTTCCGAAAGTCCTTTTGTTTCCTTAACAAGAAATTCCGCTCCACACGCAGTATTTGACATCGTATTTGACATACTGACCACTGTTTTTTGTAAAATTGATTAATGTATTTCTAGTCATACGAAGTGGATTCAATCCGTCGAATTGAGTGAACACTTCCAACATTTATTCTACCATCTCACGAATATTGGACGCAAGTCCCTGTAACTTTTTCGCAACATGGAATGTCGAACAAAGCAATTTGGAGAACAAAATATTTGCCCTGTATGACGACAAACATAAGAGGAAAGCGTTTTGAATTTATCATGCCGTGTTGTAAAAACTCGCTCGAATTTTTTTCTATTCTGGAGGTGTTGTTCTACTCTGTTGTTGTAGTCTCATTATTATTTTCTGGGTTTTGTTTAATTTTTTCGCCGTGTAGTATTTCCAGTAGTTTTTCCACGAATAGCGGCGTTCTGGGACCGGGGATTGTGGCGTAGTCTTCTGTTAAGACGTAGATTTTCCCCGTTTTGACAGCGTCAACCTCATTGCCAAGCGTTTTCCAGTCATTGATGAGATCGTTTTCTGTTATTTCTTCGCCGTTTTCGGCAGCTTGCACTTTTGCGCCGACCATTAAATCGATGAT
The DNA here is from genome assembly GCA_031254675.1 of Planctomycetaceae bacterium. Classification (GTDB taxonomy): domain Bacteria; phylum Planctomycetota; class Planctomycetia; order Pirellulales; family Thermoguttaceae; genus WRKP01. The sequence goes on from JAIRTV010000116.1 coordinate 761, forward strand.
CACTTCGGGGTTCATTGCCACAACACCTTCGACCGACAACACCGGAATTGCCAGATTGGTTGACGCGGCAACATTGGTTCCGCCCGCCCAATGAATTGCGTCTTGAAAATACGGGTTGGTTCCGGCAACATAGAGATTTTGGAGTTGTCCGTTTCCGCGAAGCCGATCAATACAGATTAGAACGCGGATTGGCGGTAATTCCTCACTTTTTGCCCGAAGCGTTTGCAATTTATTTTCCAACTCGGTTTTTTTGTCCAACGCTTTTTGCATTATTTCTGCGCCGAAACGTTTGCCGATTAAATGGTAAGATTCTAGGACGCCTTCCATACTTCCGTGATCGACAGCCAGCGATTCAATTCCCAACTCTTGACATCGCAAGCGGAAACTTTCATTTTTATCTAAAATCAACACGAGATCGGGTTTTAGTTCGACGATTTTTTCCCAATTGCCGTCGTAGAGTCCGCCGATTTTTTCGATTTTGTTGGTTTCCGGCGGGTATGTTGTGAATTTCGAATCGCCGACAACACGATCCCCAAGACCAATATCGAATAGCAATTCCGTTAGACTTGGGGCGGTTGAGATGAGACGTTGGGGCGACTCGATTCGCCGAATCGTTTGCGGCGGAATCGTTTGCGAAGTTTTTGGCGATGTCGAATTGCCACATCCATTGTGGGCAACGAGAAGACACACCACGCAAATAAAGAGGAAGAATTGAAAATCGAAAATGTTTTTTTTCATTTGGGTTGGGGTTTGGTTAAAGGGGTTTGGTTAAAGATGTGGGACGATGAATTTTGTGGATGTTGTTTTGTGGAGAGTAACCGGCAAACCGTAAACAGATTCAACAACATTTGCGTTTAATGTTTCGGGTTTTTCGTCGGCGAACAGGTTTCCGTTTTTGAGGAGGAGCAAGCGGTCGGCGAAACGCAGAGCGTCATTGAGATCGTGAATACTGATGAGGCTGATTAGTTGGTGTTCGTGGACGAATTGCCGGAGCAGGGACAAAATTTCGACGCGATTTTTTAAGTCGAGGGCGCTGGTGGGTTCGTCGAGCAAGAGTAGTTTTGCTTCTTGGGCGAGGATTCGTGCCAACGACACTTTTTGCATTTCACCGCCGCTAAGACGATCAAGTGGTTGCAGGATTTTGTCGGCGAGATGGAGTTGGAGGATGATTTGTTCTACTTTTTTTAGGTCTTCGGTGGTGGGGTTCCAATTGGAGTAGGGTTTCCGTCCGAGCAGAACAGTGTCGAAAACGGTTAAACCGGACGTGTCGAAATGTTGTGCCATGTAAGCGATTTGTTTTGCTTTTTTTTCGGGGGTGAGGGCGGTGATTTTTTTGTTGTTTAGCAAGATGGTTCCGTTTTGTGGTTTGAGGAGGGAGGCAATACAACGGAGCAAGGTCGTTTTTCCGGAACCGTTGGGACCGAGAACAGCAATTATTGTTCCGGCGGGGATTTTGCAGGAGATATTGTTTAGGATTTGGTTTTTTCCGTAATGGAAGGCGAGTTGATTGATTTCGAGCATATTGATTTTAATTTTTTTATTGAGGAGAGATGTTTTGCCAAAGGTGAGTGATGTTTTGCTGACAAAAGGTGAGTGATGTTTTGCTGACAAAAAAGGTAGGTGATGTTTCGCCGATAAAAAAGGTGGGTGATGTTTTGCCGACAAAAAAGGTGGGTGATGTTTCGCCGAAACATCACGTCGGCGATAGCCGACTTGTCCCTGTGTTCGGACGGAAATCAGATTTCAAACCGTTTGGCAACACAAATTGCCGTCCGTAAACAGGGGCGAATTGCCTTGCGGCAATGCGACCTTTCGGC
>JAIRTV010000185.1 GCA_031254675.1 Planctomycetaceae bacterium
GTTACGTTATTATCATTAAATGGAGTTTCACTGTGTTCTAGATTAGTGTTGACCGTTTCTTCAAGTTCTTGCTCCATTTTTGTGGTAATCTGTTCTTTTTGGGACAGTTTGTTTGGTTCATCCGATGTCTTTCTGTTTTCATACTCAGTAAACAATACAAAACTAACAAGTCCGATTACCGCTAATATCAGTAATGAGAAAGAAATTATTGAAACAAACGATAATTGGATACGACAAGTTGCGACAGAATTTGTTGGTAATAGTAATTCCTGCTGATGTTTCGAAGTATCAGAGGATAGTGTGTGTTGAACCGGTTTAGGATGCGATGCAGAAGTTGGAAATAAAAATTCAAAATTTTCTGCTGGAAACCAATTGATTTTGTTTTCTGAAATTTCACTTGTTCGGCTGATCTTTCCTTTAGTTTTCATCGCTTTGAGTTGGTCTTCGTCAAATAGACCAAACTCTTTACCGCGAATTCGTATGTAGTATTGCATTTGTAGTAAGTACGTATTCAGCAAAACCTATAATATTTGATTCAATAATAAGACATATTGAAACGATTGCGATAAGTTTTTTTTTGAAAATTTAGTTGAAATATTACGAAAGTAAACTAAAAAATGTTTTTTTATTGTTTAAAAAATATAGGAATGCATTGGAGGCAGGAAATACCAGATGGTATTTGAATTTCACCACTAGAAACATCGCCAATCTTAACTGGAGAAATAGTATTATCCGCTTTTTGACGAAGAACGTAAATATCCCCCTCATCGCTCAGAGAAGATTTTGTTAAACAGTTCCACGTTCCATCTTTTCGTGCTAAAATACCATTCCATTCAAATCGAGGATGAGTTTTTCCAATCGAATTTTTTAATTGCGATTGTTCTCGCGCGATCTTTGCGGTGATTCCTTTAATATCAGGCAAACGATCCAAAGCCGCCTTGGCTAAATTTCGCTGCGGAAATGTATTTTTGGAATTGACATCCATCCAATTTGCGAACATATCGACACCACTTTTTTGAACGATTTCATGGCAACGTTTGAAATTTGAAGCGAAAATTGGATCAATTTTCGACAAGTCGGAAATAAATGAATCAAGTAAAACACATTTCAGAATCGGATCAATACCGTTTACCGACAACATTTTTTCCAGGAGTTCACAAATGATTTCGGCTGCATTATCTTGAATTGCGTCGATTTTTTTCATGGCTGCAATCGCAAACTGATATTGTGTTCCGACCAGCATTTTGTCACGATTAAATTCATTTTCGCGTATTCGAAACGTTTTTTCTTCGGAAACGAATGTCGTAATATAAGGATAATTTCCTTCTTTATCGGGTTTTCTGGTAAGATAATACCATTTCCCTTCTTTTTCATCGACCCAAGGATAAACTTCACGTTGCGACAGACTTTTTAAAAGTGATTCTGTTGTTTTGAAACTTTCCGTCGTGAACGGTTCCATTTTGGAAAGTGTTTCGATAATTTTTCCTTGTGAAAAAATCACTTCGGGCGAACCTGAAATTTTGGACGATAATTTTTCATACTGTTTCCATAGTTCCTTTGATTCTTTTTGCAACGATTTAAAATTGTTTGTGTGTTTTGAATAAACTTCCGACAAATTTTGGAGCGGAACGGCAACCTCTTTAATCGTATCTAATTCTTTTAAGACTTCGGCGGCATCTGAAGTTACGAAATGGTCGGGATATTTTGCCACAAATTCTTTTAGGGCGGTTTTATAGGCATCCCAATTGGGAACATATTTTATAAGATTTTGAAATGCTTGATCTTGTTCCGATTCTTTTTCAATTTTCTTTTGATGTGCCGCAATGGAGTCCAAAATGGCTTGTCCTTGCTTTTTCATGGACGGAGTAATATCGTCGCTCTGTTTTTGTAACATTTCAATTTGCCGGACAAAATCCTGAAGTTGAGAAAGAAGTTCATTTTTCGGCAATGAAGTATTTTTACGAAGTTCGTTGAATGCTTCTGAAATTGCTGTTAGTTTTTTATTGTACTCAAGGTCAAGTTCTCTTTTTCGTGCGGAAAGCGTGGAATCATATTTTCGTTTCAATTCCGAAAATTTCGTTTTTTCCTGAGAAGACTGTGCCAATGTTTCTGCCTGATCAACGGCGATTTTAATCTGTCGCAATTGATTGATGTCTGGTTTTTCCGATGTGTCCAGACTTGCGAGTGCTTGAGTATAATAACGTTCAAAATCCTTTGCCCGTTCCTCATCTTCTTTGAGTAAACTTCGGAGACGTTCAATATTTGCAACAATTTTAGCGTGTCCGGCAATATCGGACGAATCAGTTTCGATTCGCTGAATTGTTCCGGCAATGTCTTCGAAACGTTTTTCCGTTTCAATTTTTTGTAATGTTTCAAGAATTTCCTGAATACGTTTGTTATGATGTTGTTGAAAAAATCCCCATGCAATAAGACCGCTGACCAAAAGGCAGAGGCACACGATTGATGTAACAATAATCTTCACTGTACGGGATTTTCGTAATTCATGGGCGGAAATTTGTGAACGATAAAGATCTTCTAATTCGGTGGGAATAATTGTTCCGGCTTGTGATGCGGCGGTGCTTAGTGTGTAATAAAGCCGTTCCAAAGTAGGTACCGGGCTTTCCGTTTCCAACGCTTGTTGTAACGCAACGGAACAACGCATAAATTCGTTTTGAAGTGTGGATTGTTTTTGTGTTTCATTCATCCAGAGAACAGCAGGGCGAATTGTTCGCTCCATATCAGCCGGAATGGTCATCTTGTGCGTGGTGAGGAGTCGTTGAATTTGTTCATAAATAGCCAAGGCTTGAGGGTAGTCAAACATTGCATGACAATGCAACAATAAATCCGCGTGACTCTGTAACATGGTTACGCAAAGTTGTTGACGAAGTTCTTTGGGCGGTGAAACAAGCCAGTTGTCAGGGTTTAATTCTTCATAAAGTGCGTGAATTTGTTCGGAATTTTGAGACGCAACAGCGTTTTGAATTTCTTTTTTGAGTTCAGAAATTCGTGCTTTTTCAAATTTTTCTTGATCTTCATTCCAGAATAAATTTTCTGTATCAATTTTTGCGATAGCGCGTAATATTTCCAAACGTTCTCGAATGGAGGAAACATTCAATGCGTGAAGTCGATGCCAACGTAGTAACGGTTCCAACGGCGACATTTTTAGATACATGTCGTTCAATTCCTTCAACTGCCCACTAGCAAGCGGTTGAGGAACATCGAAACCGAGTGTCGAAACAATATCAACCCATTCTTCTCGTTCTGCAAAATCAAGAGAAAAATACATTTCAATCAAATTCGGTTTCATTTCCGCCAAACGAATACCTTCGGCAATATTTCCGCTACGAATATGTTGAATACATTGCAACATACGACGATTACATGTTGTACAATATTCTGCATAATCACGCGCATACATTTGTATTTGATCCGGCAAAACCGTTTCAGAAAAAGAAAGTGCCGTTCGAATATTTTCAATTAAAACTTGAATATCGCTCATGATTCAAAATTTTTGTATCTAATTAATAGTAAGACGCAAATAAATTTATTGATTAATAAACTCAAAATTAATTTTACTGAAATACGATATTTTTATTGACATTCCTTAAAATCTCCTGTTTTCGAATGTTCTGATTTGTTTTCATCATTCTTGATCATCATTTTCTTCATCATCTTCCATCTCTTCTTCTTTATCTATTTTTTCATCGTTATCAATTGGTTCGGGAATAACGGCATCTTTTTCATTTGCCATATCGGGTTCCTTGATACTGAGTAGTTTTAAGTATCGTTTTGGATTTTCTGGATGTGTTATCATAATCGCAAACGTCATTGGTTCTCCTCGATAAATAATTTCTGCTTTATCGAAAAGGGCTTTGTATTCTTTAAAAACTTTAAGTTTTCTATAATAATTATCGTACACGTCTTCAAGTTTATTTAGTTGTGGTTCGAGTCTGCTGTTTGCACTGCGGCATTTTGAAATAATGGATTCTTGATGCGAAATTTGTGAGCGGATTGATGCGGCTCCGGCAGAATTTGCCACCGACAATTGTCGATTCAAAATACCGATTGCTCGTGCCGCTTTATTGGCATTAGAATTATTCCTGCCGAATTGCCGACGGACTGCAAGCATATCACTACGTGCCCGATTGACAACTTCGGTGCCTTCCTTCACTTTGGCATCAACTTTGTCTGGAGAAATTTTCGTGCCGGCAATATAACGTTGCAAAAGCGGAGAATCCCGTTTAATTTCATTGACTTCAATAGGAATATTCCATTCATTCTTGTTTCCGGCAACCATATTTTTCGGAACAAGTTTTATTTGAACCGTATCATTGTTTTCAACCTGAAATTTCAATACATCCGGCGCAAGTGTTTCCCACGCATATCTTGTACGATAACCTTTGGCATCTATAATCGCCAATTGACTATCGGAAAGTCCAAGTGCATTAAAATCGCAATCCAGACTGGGCAAAGTAACTTGTTTTTGCAATGGTCGGAATGTTTCATATTCCGCCGGTGAAAACAAAGAAATACTTTTAATTGAACGGTCATTGGATATTTGAACGATTTCCAATTCTCCAATCGCAATACCATTTAGTTTACGAAATGATTCCGGCACAATGGACGAAGAATCAAGCCATTGACCCTGTAATCCTTGTTCGTCCAAAAAGAAACGAAAAATATCTTCGTTTTGATAAGCAATAACAATTTCATGCGGTGAAACATTTTGGTTTGAAAAAATAGAATTCGGTATGTAAGAAATGTAACGTAATGAAAATTTATCTTTCAATGACCAAAGATTGGCAAATTTTGGATTAATATTTTTGGGACATTGAACAGTTCCGCTTGCTCCAAGAAACATTGGTTTTAAAGGAAAGTCTTCGTTCAATAATTCTATAACTTTAACTAGTTCGGCGTTTATGGCTTCATCGTTTTGCTGTTTCTCTTCAGCGGCTTTTGCTTCGGCTTCTTGACGTTCTTGTTCCGCTTTTTCGGCGGCGGCTTTTGCTTCGGCTTCTTGACGTTCTCGTTCTATTTTTTCGGCGGCGGCTTTTGCTTCGGCTTCTTGACGTTCTCGTTCTGCTTTTTCGGTGGCGGCTTTTACTTCGGCTTCTCGACGTGCTTTTTCGGCGGCGGCTCTTTCTTCGGCTTCTTTCTGTTGCTGTTCTTGGGCAAGTCGAGTTTCGTAGTCTTGCGGCGAAGCGTTACCAAACATTATTATAACAAGAAGAGCGAATAAAAGAATCAAACCAATGAAACCTCCACAAACTCCATACAATATTTTTGGATTTTCAAAAACGCCGGATATCTGTTTTTGTTTTTCCGGTATGGTTATCGGTGGTGTTACGGGCATTTGGCGTTGAATCGTATCAACTCTGGCAGTCAATTCGTCATGAGAAAATCCCGCAATCGCAAAAATATCGTCTTCAGATTTTTTCGTTTCGTAAATCGGTGATGGCGCAGGCGAAGAAGAACCGGTAACTGTTTTGAGTTGTTGTGTAACAATTTTTGAGTACAAATTGTCAAAGTCCGGCAATGTGCCGAGTGGTTGCCAGTTTTTTTCATCAAGTGATGCTTCGGTGTCTTTCGAAATCGTTCCGCGTGCCAAAAGAGTTACCAATTGTGCATCCGAAAGCGGTCCTTGTTTCCGACCCTGATAGCGAATAAAATACGGCATAAGAATAAAATAAGGTTAATTAATGATTCAATAAGGTAGTACATAAACGATTGCAATTGTTATTTTCTTGGATCAATTGGTCACTTCAAGTAATAACAATTTTTCTTCGGGCTTATCATATCTTTGTAAGTAAATCGAAAATGGTATCAATGAAAATGGTCCTTTTTCAAAATCGGCAATTCTACCTAACAACTTATCGCAATGATCGTATTTTTTCTTAGACTCTGTATAATCAGTTTTTACAGAACTCCATTCAGTGAAATTGTTATTTTTAACGTGACTATCAATTGTTTGTATTGTATCTTCTTCCCTAAACTTATCTTTTTCACTAAATCCTAAATGTTGTCGAGCAAATTTTAAAACATCCTTTTCCTTTTGTTTCAATTCTTTTTTTAGTTTTTCGCTATCTAACTTTATTTTTGCTTTGAAAACTTTGGGTTTAATCACTATTTCGTTCTTATCCTTAGTAATAACTAACGCTCCTTGTACGGTTTCATCATTATATTTCCATTCAGGATAGGTTATTTGAAGAGGAGGACCGAGTATAGATTTTTCGTCATTTAATTCCTGCGGTAATTCCAAGATATACTTTCCTACATGACAACTTGTTTTCGTCGTAAATTGACCATTTTGTACTTCAATTATTATCCGGTCTTTTTCCTGAACAAGATATCCGCCTTCCCATGTATTAAAAGATTGTCCAATTTTGGGTATTGATGAACTAGTACCGGTTGAAGTTGATGATGTTGCGGGATCAATCTTATAAGATTTTGGAAGTGTAAATAGTGGTAATATTGTGTGACTATTCCCCACTATAATTTTTAAATTTGCCAATAAAATTCGATTATAACGGTCATTGGGCTCATTTAGATAATTTCTTACAATATTTTCATCCCATTCAAAAATAATACCTTTATCTCTTTCGAGATAAAATGAAGCAATTGTAACAGGCTCTTTACTTACATCCAAACTTTCTGAACCACTAAATTTTTTAAAGAATCCTAACAAAATTTTATCATCTGAAATATTATCCTTTTTGTCATCAAATTCAAAATTAATTATTTTGCCACTTAATTGACCAACTAGAGGCAATTTTATTTTCAAATCGACAAATGGAAGATATTCTATCGAAACTGATTCTTTTATTTCCCAAAAGTCTTTTGTATCAGGCAATGTAAAACGATAATCATCGCTCTTACACGGTAGCTGCTTGATACACCAGTCTTTTAGTGATTCTACTTTTTTAGTGATTTTTTCTTTACGTTTTTTTTCTTCGGTTTCTTTTCGTTCTTGTTCCGTTTTTTCGGCGGCTGCGACTTCTTGACGTTCTCGTTCTGCTTTTTCGACGGCGGCTTGACGTTCTCGTTCTGCTTTTTCGGCGGCGGCTTTTGCTTCGGCTTCTTGACGATCTTGTTCCGCTTTTAAGGCGATTCGTTCCTGTTCTGCTGGTTTAAGTATAAAAGAATCATACGCAAACCAAGCAACAGCACAAATAGTAATTAAAATAACCGGAACCAAAATTAGTTTGATCCAAAATGAAATAGTTGATTTCCTGTTTAATTTTCGTTTTGATATTGGAAGCTTTCGAATTGGAACACCAACCGATGTCATTTGTAAATCGAAAATATCACCATCGTTTGCCAATTGTTGCGTTTGTGATTGAACGGTTACGTCGTGAGCGGTTGGGAGTTCCTCGGGTATTGGCAACGGCACGACTTGTTTTGTTGTGGTTATAATTCCGGTTCGCGCAACATCAACATATTTACCAACCGGAGGAGTTGCCGGGCGTAAGCGGAGATCAAGAACAAGCGTGTTTGGAGTGAGCATCGCAAACGCTTCTTCATCGGTTCCTGCTAAAATACATTTAATCTGTACTTTATTGTTCCCCGGCGGTTCCTGCGATTTCATAAAAAACGTACTAAAAGTCAACTTCCAACGGATATTCGGCGGTAACAACGCAAATGATTCCGCCAACATCGGCAAGATATTCATACCGGGTTCGAAAATCACACTCACCGGATTGCCATTCTCTGCCCGTTCTGCCAGCACACCACCCCAACCGGCATCACCAAGCATTTGTTCCCATGTTGTACATTTTTGTACGGAAACAAGCGGATTCGGAAGTTTCCGGTCACGCGGCAATTCTTGCGGTTTTTCGTTCCATTGTGTCCGGAAAAGTTCCGGCAATGATAATATTGCAGTCGGACCACATGAAAGACTGGATAAATCCAATTCTTCAATAATCCAATGATGAGCAATTCGATTGGTACGATTGGAATAATCGCTACCACAATCCGCAACACGTGATACAATATGTCGGTTTATTCCGCCTGTTCGCCGAACAACATGCAAAAACGCAACTGGATTCCGGTTATCGCCTGCCGCAAACTGATGCGTGTAACCACTCAACATACTCACTTCCCGCGCCACATTGGGAGCCATACCGGCAGTTTGCGCCACAATTCCGAAACCGGAATTACCGTCAAGACATTTAGGCGATGAAGTAGAAATTTGTTCTTGAATCATTGAATAATAAAAAAATAATAAATTATATCAAATAGGAAATAGTGACAATTGTTTTGTGCGCTGTTATTTCTTTTTCAGTACGGGAACACAGTATTTTCCCGCTAATATTTGAGCGTGAAAAAACGGTACTTCCACCCAAATCGGTTTAATATCAGCAGGACGAAACATCAACAAACACTTACCGTCTTGATTCGGTTCTCCAACAATCGGTGCTGTTCCTGTCGCACTCACCGCGATATAAGTTACTTTTTCGACATTTGCTTCTGCTGTTCCGACAAGGTCAGGAATCAAATTCAGCAATAATGTTCGCAAAATCTGAGAATATTCTTCAACTCGTTTGACGTTGTAAATATGAATTGGCCTATTTTGAACTGGATTCCAAGGCTTATGATAATGCGGAAATTTCGCCAATTGCGACCATGCATCCAATTTTGTCAAAACAATAATTAACGGAACTTTAATTTTATCGTTTGCCGACAAATGAGCGTGTGACTTGATACGATTGATCATTTCCGTCAAGACCGTACTTTGATTCACTTCGCTTGTACGTACATCACCGCTTAATGACGGATTCATTTGTGGATCGTTAACTGGTTGTTTACACGCTTGCTTGAAGCGGACATCCTGAGTCGGATCAAAAAGGAATAAAATAGCATCCGATGTTGTGAGATGCCGTGTTACCGGTTGAGTAACATGATCAGCCCCAGGGAGGAAACTCTCACCAGCATTATCGTACATACACACCGTTTGTGCAATACGCTCGATTTGCTTAGAAAATGGATATGACGGCAACGGCGAAATCATAAATGAGAACGGTTGTGCTAACGATGTTAGGTGTCCATCGATGAGCGTATTGTTGTAAATATCGCCCTGAATATCTGTTTTTTCGATCACAACCGGTTGATTTGGATTATTGCCGCCAATAAATTGTCTGGTTTCGTATTCTCGAATTCGTTTATTCATTGTCGGGTCGGCGTCCGTGAAATTCATACAAAAATCTCGCGTCATCGTTTTGCGAAGTTGCCAAACCATTGATGCAAAAAAATACGATTTTCCCGAAGCCGGCGCGCCAGCAATTGAAATGAAAAAACTGGACATATTCAGTAACGAGTGCGGAATCTGAAGATGGCAATTGGGACATGCCAGCTTATAACATTTAATTCCGTGCGAATCCAAAGCTGTACCATCAAGTTCATATCTGTATGGCAAAAAACGTAACTGTTCAATATCTCCAAGTTTCGAATCACCAAGTAGATCAGGTGATTCGCTGATAAATAGAATTTGATCCGTTGGAAATTCATGCCAACAATGCGGACATGAAATCTCCGATTTGATTCTCATTCGGCTATGATTAGAAACTGACATTGACATGTAATTAATGAATGACAAAAAGTGAATAATTGTCTATGCGAATATTATTTGTTAGTGGACAGCAATCCAACTAAGCCTAAAGTTTATATCGAAAATAATAAATGTCAACGGGACATTTTCGTTATGTTCCGATTTTTTTATTTTTCTTAAAATAACTTTAATATTTTCATACTGGAGCGTGTTCGAAATTGAGTAAAAATTTTAATGGAATTACAGTAAAAAAGCGTATTTGACGACACATTTTAATGTTGTTTGAACCATGGGCTAAAGCCTACGGTTAATAAAGTGTTGTCCCTGTTATTTTTTTATTTTGTTCTTTCCATATATTCTGTGTTCAAGCCATAATTGCTTTAAGGTAGTGGACACTTTACTTGGCGCCAAGACTGTGTTATATTAGGAGTTGACTTTAATCGGTTTGCCCTTCAACCTCAAAAGCTTCAAAATTTAAAGGAATAATTACCATGAACGAAAATAATAAATGTCAACGGGACATTTTCGTTATGTTCCGATTTTTTCATTTTTTCTTAAAATAATTTTAATATTTTCATACTGGAGCGTGTTCGAAATTGAGTAAAAATTTTAATGGAATTACAGTAAAAAAAGCGTATTTTACGTTCTTCTTTGTCCTGTAGTCCTACAAAGACGACACATTTTAATGTTGTTTGAACCACGGGCTAAAGCCTACGGTTAGTAAAGTGTTGTCCCTGGTATTTTTTTATTTTGTTCTTTCCATATATTCTATGTTCAAGCCATAATTGCCTCAAGGTAGTGGACACTTTACTTGGCGCCAAGACTGTGTTATATTAGGAGTTGACTTTAATCGGTTTGCTCTTCAACCTCAAAAGCTTCAAAATTTAAAGGAATAATTACCATGAACGAAAATAATATTTCCCCAACAATCGAAAATTCCGTATCAAACGAAACAGAAGAAATCCAATGGTCTTACTCAGGAAAAGCAATGAGAGCACAATGTTGTTTGTATTGGCTGATTACATTGCTACTTCTCGGCGGCGGACTGTATCTGACGTTCAACGGATTATTGAACAATATCTATTTGTGGAGCTGGACTGGAATTGTCGTTTTTGCGGTCGTTTTATGGATTCAGTTTTTTGCAACTTATTTCTATCGAACCTGGACGCTTCACTATAAACTTACAAATCATCGACTTTATATTTATCAAGGATTTTTCACCAAAAAAAGCGATTCTATGGAACTCGTTTATATCGAAGATGTACAACTCATTCAAACATTTGTGGATCGATTATTGAACGGCGGTGTCGGACGACTCACGATTTTCTCCTCCTCCGATAAAACACATAGCCAACTAATAGTTACAGGAATTGACAATCCCCAACTCATTTTCGAAAAAATTGATACCGCACGAGCAGAAGTTCGCGCGAAACGTGCTATCATATCAGGTTCATAAAATTAAATTCGTAACACGGTTCGGTTTGTGATTTGTGTTTCATGCAATTGACATTTTTTTGCGAACTCACACACGCCGAAAATTTTTATCCCCAACTCTTAAACTCCTAAATACAATTTATATCATGCTGGAAATTAAGAACTTAAAAAAATCATATCTTTTGCCGGACGGCGAAGATTTACCGATTCTGGAAATTCCGCAATGGTCGGTTGAGGCTGGTGAACAGGTTGTTGTTGTCGGCGCGAGTGGTTGCGGAAAAACAACATTATTGCACATTATTGCCGGAATTTTGCGTCCTAGTTCCGGTCATGTTCGGATTGATGGTTGGGACACGCCCGTCCTGACCGAAGCCGAACGGGATCAATTCCGCGCCCGACGAATCGGTTACGTTTTTCAAACGTTTAATTTGTTACAAGGTTTTACGGCTCTTGAAAATGTCATGATCGGAATGACTTTTGCCGGAACAAAAAGTGATCGTCACCGTGCTAAAGACCTTTTGGAAAAAGTGGGACTTGGTCATCGGTTGCATCACAAACCGGCTCAACTTTCTGTTGGTGAACAACAACGTGTGTCTGTTGCTAGAGCGTTGGCAAACAAACCCAAACTCGTCCTTGCCGACGAACCAACCGCCAATGTCGATGTCGGTAATCAACAACAAGTAATCGATATGTTACGGAATACTTGCGAAGAGGAAAATGTTGCTCTTATTCTCGTTACTCACGCTCCTGAAGTTGCCAATCAATTCAAACGAGTCGATCAACTTGCCGACATCAATCTCGTTGTTTCGAAACGCAAAGAACAAAAAAACGCCTAACATTCACCGGCTAACTTCGTTACCGAAATGAACACACTCGCCTAGGAACGTTGGGCAATTTTTACTAATTTAAACAACCATGTTGATTGGACCTGTTTTTACTCGTGAAATGACAATTGCGCCGCGGCGTGATTGGACTTATATGATCCGCAGTGTTTATGTCGGACTTCTTCTGTTGCTTATTGTTACGGCGTGGCTCGTCGTGAGTGGAACGCAACTCATTACCGATTCGGGTGATTTTGCGCGTTTTGGAGCGATGTTGTTTCAATTTCTTGCGCCGATTCAACTGGTTCTTGCTGTTTTTTTCGCTGCAACACTTGCTGCGGGAGCCGTTGGTCAGGAAAAAGAACGTAAAACATTGGTGTTACTTTTATTAACGCAAATGTCCAACTGCGAATTGGTACTCGGCAAACTGTTTGCCAGTCTGCTCAATATTTTAATGATGCTTGCCGTATCAATTCCGGTTTTTATGGCAATTGCAATGTTGGGTGGTGTGTCGTATTATCAGATTGTTCGAGTCATGTTGGTTACGTTATTTAGTATGTTGGCGTGTGGTAGTCTTGGTAGTTGTGTTGCTCTTTGGCGGGAAAAAATGTTTCAGGCAATTGCAACAACAATTCTTGTTTTGGTACTTTGGATTGGTATTTGGGAAATGGTTGCGGTTTCTATTCCCAATGGTTTGAGTTTTGCGGTGTTGTTTAGTCCATGGAGTGCGGTTGTTGTTGCGTCCAGACCGGCAATTGATGTTGCAACTATTTCGATTGGAACGGTTTTAGGTCCGATTCAGAATTTTCTAATTATTTGCGGATGCCTTGTTATTACGATAAACATGATTGCGATTGTGTTGGTACGAGTTTGGAATCCGTCCCGCGAATCACGTCCCGTCACAATCGAAGAAGATACATGGCACAAAAAAAATGTCGAACAAACATTGGCAGAATCGCTTGCAATTGATACCGTTTCAAAATTTGAAGAAGATCAATGGACTCACGAATTAACTGCCGAAAAGCACAAAAACAGTAACAACAACCAATCCCAACATACTACCGTCAAAACCGAATTGGGACGAACACGTTCCGCTTGGAACAATCCGATTATCTGGCGTGAAATAATGACTCTGGCTTACGGACGACGAATCTGGGTTATTCAATTTGGTTTTCTGGCATTTTTTGTAATTTGTGCCTGGACACTTCATACGACATTGACGGAAAGCATGGCAATGACGGTAACACAACTTGCCGGTCCGTTGGTTCCGTTGTTTCTACTTTCGCTGGTGTTGGTCAATGTTCAAGCGATAACGTCGCAAACTTCGGAAAAAGACGGAGGAACATTTGATCTGATTCTTGTAAGTGATATTACGCCGAAAGAATATGTGTTCGGAAAATTGGGCGGTATTTTTTACAACATGAAATGGATTGTTTTGTTACCGTTAATGCTTTGTGGTTATCTTTATTGGTATCGGGCGTTGGATGAAACATCGTTATTTTTCTTGCTGGTTGGTTTAACGGTGCTTTATATTTTTGTAGCGATGGTTGGTGTTTATATCGGAATGCAGTACAATAATACGCGAGCGGCAACCGCAACAAGTCTTGGCGTGATTTTTTTCTTATTTGTTGGTATTGCGGCGTGTATTTGGATTATGGTTGCGTTTAGTGGTTCGTTTGAAACACAATTGGTTCCCTTTTCGGCGTTTATGGTTGGTGGTGGCATCGGACTTTACGTAACACTCGGAGCAAGAAATCCGTCCGCCGCCATCGCCACCGCATCATTTAGTTTACCGATTGCTGTATTTTATATTATTACGTCTATGTTGCTTGGCAAATATCTCTTGGTATTTGCGGTACTTGCCGGAACATTCGGGTTCACAACAGCCGCCATGTTAATTCCAAGTATTGCCGAATTTGATCTCGCAACCGGACGAACTACCGCAGATTAAAATAATAAATTAATTTCGTTTTAATTATTATTCGGTATTGTTATCAATAGGTAAAAATTGCTTCCGTACCGCTCAAGAAAAATCCGCAACTTGTTTTGGGATTTTTAGACCATGTGCCAACTGAAACATTATTGATTCGAACCGCAAGCATTCCATTTTGTAATATGACGGAAAATTGAAACGTCAATCCATTCGGATAAGGATTTTGACGATTTACGGTTGACGTTATTTTACCGATTCTTTTGGCTCCAACCCATTCGCCGCGTTGTTTTTCCATTTGCAAAACATCGCCATCCTGATCAATTGCCACAACACCAAAATTTTTCTCGTCACTAAAATTGATTACCACACCTGCTTGAAATTTGATAGCGTTTTTCAGCAAAATCGTGAATTTCGGCAACG
>JAIRTV010000246.1 GCA_031254675.1 Planctomycetaceae bacterium
CACGAGTAATTCAACCAACGTAAATCCAATAAACGTACGAATTTTCATTTTTTTTCTCCTTTAAAATGAGAAATGAAAGTTTTACAGATTACATAACAAATAATCTGCTTTGTTGCAAAGTGGGAAAACATAACGCCGAGAAACGGCAACAGAAATATCGCTCTCTGAGTAGGAGCGACACGCTACTAAAATCAGGTTCATTCCCACCGACAAAAGTGGTGCATCACATATTTGAAAATGTAACGCCGAATTATACCCGCGGTTTGATA
Source organism: Planctomycetaceae bacterium (assembly GCA_031254675.1). Taxonomy (GTDB): domain Bacteria; phylum Planctomycetota; class Planctomycetia; order Pirellulales; family Thermoguttaceae; genus WRKP01. The sequence continues at coordinate 270 of JAIRTV010000246.1, forward strand.
CGCGACGCTCCCATAGCGGGAGCCACGCAACTCTATCAAACCACGGTACTTTTCTACTCGGAAAATCCGATTGTCATGTAGAAAATTACTGTTCGCCGAAGCGATTTTAGTATTGTTGACGTACTCGATATTGTTAATACCCGAACAAAAATTCGGGCAATTTATTCTTCAAAATAGAAAAATTGTCTCCAAAGGTTAAAATTTAAAAACAGAAATCATTATGATTCAAATATTACACGATACATCGACCCTTGTCAATAGGAAAGATAAAAAAATTTTGGAGTAATTATTCAGTGAAATTTTCATTCAAAGATAAACCTCAGAGAACTAACCTTTCGGCAACAAAGGTGAGTAATGTTTCGCCGAAACATTGCAAGCCCTTGTGTCTGTTTCGAATGAGAATCTTCTTGCCCAAAACAACATACAAGGGACAAATTGCCCATCTTGGGTTTATTTGCTTTTAACGAAAATTCCACCGAAATAATTACCTATTCTCTATTTAGAAACTACGGACAATCCCTCAATTTCCAAATAATCAGTAGAATTTGCCGACCATGATAAAATAAAAAAAATAAGTAAAATAGATAATTATTTCTCGTTGAAAAAACGATATATGGGTAAATAACGTATTTTAGGCAGCAATAGCTGAAAATAATCATTATTTGCTTTAGAACAGTTTGTTCCGATTAGCATAGACGACTTCCACAAGACTATGAAAACAGAACGTTTATTATTTTTGTTTATAAGCATCGTTTTGCTTACAACAACTATCATTATTCTCTTTGTTTTTCTGGAAAACAAGAATATCAAATCAGTTACAGCAAAAATCACCTCCAGCCAATCATCACTACTGGAAAAAATCGAAACACAAAATACAACCGATTCAAAACAAATTCTCGATCTGTTGCTCCATCAAAACTCCTTAACAGAAAAAGAATTACAAGAATCAATTCACCTGAGTCTCCAAAATGCGGCTCAAAGTATTTCAAATCGGTTGGAAACAGAATTGAACGGTTTGGTCAATCTCGCCAATCTCTTTGCCATAACCTGCGCCACCGAAAAACTCAATCACGAACATCGATTACGTCATTCCGATTCCAACACGATTTTTCTCATCCCAATCCCGAAAAGCAGTGTTTATCAAGAAGTTGGGCTGCGCACAACAACACGAAAAAAACACGAAGAACAAATCGAACCAGAAATAACAAAGGAAGAAGAACAATATTGTACCAATCCAATCACAACCGCCCAGCAATTACCAATTCCAAAATCATACGGGCTTGTCATGATTCCGTCAACAACACCGGATTATTCTGTTACGCAACAAGTTGCCGCTCAACAAATGGTTGATCAATACATCGTAGAACCGGATACAAAAAATGAAACAGCACTCGAATTGCTTTGTGAAGAATTTTCAGAACATGTACAAAATCTTCCGTTCATTCATTTTAATTCTGACTCTATAAATATTGAATCGGTAAAACGACAATCTCAAAACGAACCAAATAAAATCATTGAAGACGAAACCACAAAATCAAAAATTACTGAGGAACTTGTGGTAAAAGAACAAGCTGAAGACGAAGTTGCGAAACAGAAAATTGAAGAAGAATTAGCGGAAAAGAAACAAGTCGAGCAGAAAATTGTTGAGCAACCGGTAACACAAGAGCTGAGCGTTAATTCTGTTGCGAAGCAACCTGAAATTATTTCCGCTCAACCGGTTGTTGACGAAACGAAAACAGTAAACGAATCTGAAAATGAACCGGAGAAAAAAATCGAGTCAAAATTGGTTTCCGAAACAGCGCAACAAAAAAATTCCGATACGGAAATCAATTCTCTTCAACACGATGAGCGGGATTTTTTGAAAGATTGGACATTCAAGACGGTTCGAGAAAATAATCGGATTCAGGCGGCGTGGTTTTGTTGGGAGCCGAACGCTTTTGACAATTCGGATCATCAAAAAGGACGTTTTAACGCACGAAGTTATCGAAACGATAAATCTGTTATTGAATTGAGTGATGTTGTTAAGCCGGATATTTCGCCCTATTATGTTAAATCGTTTCAAAGTGGTCAAACAATTATTTCAAAACCGTATCAGCAAAACGGCAATGGATTGATTATTTCGATTTCCGCTCCGATTCGTTATCGCAACAAAATAGTTGGTGTTTGTGGGATTGATTTGAAACCGTATGATTGGACAAAAATATTGTCTCAGATTCTTGAGAGTAATCCTATCTTGAAGAAAAACGGCAAGATTTATTTGATTTCATCGGACGGAATTGTTACGGTATCGAATGATCAATTGGCTGTCGGTAAAACAATTTCATCAGAACACGATGTTATTTCTGTAACATCAACATTTGTTTTGACCGATAAAACATGGACTGTTCGATTGGATGTTCCGAAAGCGGATGTCGAGGCTGCCGGTTCAAAATTTCGTACCGTTTATGAAAAAACAATTCAAGCGGCAACTTCCGCAAACAATTCTCTCAACGCAACAATTAAATCAATCGCAACAGAATTAGAAAACGAACAAAATGTCGCAAAAAAACAAGTTCAACGGCGAATTGTTGTCACGGCGAGTATTTTGGTTCTTGTCGGTTTTCTTGCTGCATGGGGAATGACGCACACTGTTCGGCAACGCACCGAAGATCATGAAAATTTGTATCGACAAATTATTGAAACGATTCCGTTGCCGTTATTTGTTATTGATACGAAAGACTCCGTTCTTCTGAAAAACAAAACCGCAGAACAACAAAAACTCAAACCTTCGGAAGAAACGTTGAAATTATTGCATCAACGTAATACGGCAGAACATGAAATCTCTTATGGCTCTTCGTGTTACAAAATCAACGCAACACGTTTACACAACCGACATCGGCAAGCGGTGGGAAGCGTTCAGACGTTTGTTGATGTAACACGTCAAACACAAACCACACAACAACTTCGTGATATTGAAAAAATTGTTGGAAAAACACAAACGGATGTGAACAATATTACATCGCTTACGGATTCTTTGCAAAATGGTCTTCAACAATCGACAAGCCGATTGACTGAAATGGTTGAAAAAGCCAACCGAACCAGTGAGTTGACAGAATCAAACGGACGGAACGCTTCGGAAGCAAATCGTTACACCAAAGACGCCGTGCAAGCAGCTTCCAAAGGGCAACATCAAATGAAAGAAATGATCAATTCGATGCATCAGATTTGTGGAATGTCAGAGAAAATGAAAAAAGTAATCAAAACGATTGATGAAATTGCGTTCCAAACAAATTTGCTTGCGTTGAACGCTGCCGTGGAAGCGGCACGAGCAGGAACACACGGAAAAGGTTTTGCTGTTGTTGCCGAAGAAGTCCGCAATCTGGCTTCGCGAAGTGCAAAAGCGGCAAAAGAAACAGCAGAGTTGATCGAGTCAAGTAATACACAAATTCTTAGCGGCGCGGAAGTTGCCAATCAAACCGCGGGAGCATTGGATGAAATTACAAAAATGATCGGCGACGCAACAGAACTCGTTTCACAAATTACCGAAACCTCCGCAGAACAATCATCCAACGTCCGCGAAATTTCACTCGGTCTTTCGCAAGTCGAACAAATTTCGCAACAAAATTTTCAGTCAACCGAACAGGCAACAAACGTCTCACAAGAACTCGCCTACGCGATCCATGAAATCCAATCACATTGTCATTAGCGGAAAAGAGAGAATTTTAATTTTTCGCAACGATTCTCCAACATTCAACTTTCCACAATGAATTTATGTTTTTTTATATTGTAAAAAAAATTATTGGATTGTTTATTATTTCTGCTTTCCTTTTCGGCAACACGTTGATTTTTGCGCAACGAGAACCGATTCCGAATGATCCGAATGCAATAAATAAACCTGTTGCAGAGGAATCGGAACAGAAAAAAGTTATGAAAAAACGGAATCGGGAAGGAACACTATTTCAAGGCGAAAAGGTGTTTTTTCGGCAAACCGGTAATCGAACCACATTGTACACAACCGAGGACAATGAACGATTTGTTTGTCTCGAAAATCTGAATCTTGAACGAATTCTCAAAGCAATCGAACAACAACCATCGCGAGCGATCTGGAAAGTTGACGGTGAATTTACCGAATTTCGTGGCGAAAATTACGTTCTAATTCGTCGTGCTGTGATGATTCCAGACGGAACACTGTTGCCGTCGTCGCCAGTTAACACTCCCGCTTCGGTTCCCGCCAACAAGACACGGCAAGGAACCTTAGCAAAATAAGATAGATAAATTGTTTCGATTATTTATCCTTCCGGCGTCCAAAGTTTTGTATGGTTATCGTCTTTGGTTACCGTTTCGGGCGTCCAAATTCCGTCCGGTTTTGGCGATGCATTCATCGGTACATTATCAGGCATAACCGCATCATTGGGTGTTCCGTCCGCTTTCAAAATGCCAAGTTGAATGAACATATTTTGTAACGCTTGCATGACTTTTTCGTTGTGATTATATTTTGAGACAAGATAATTCACCACTTCTTGAAATTTATCAACTTGACCAAGTGCCAATCGAATCGGAACTTCGTGCAAAAGGAACGCCACTTCCGGTAAGTTGTTTGAAGCAACTTCTTTTTTTGCGTTTTCGATCCACTCCAACGCCGTATCCAATTGGTTAGCGTTCCGTGCCAGACGAATTAACGATTCGAAAGCAAGACTCCGAATCTGAATCGACATGGTATCATGCGGACGGTTCAATAATTCTCGCGCGAATTTTTTGTTTGCACGTCGTTCCTGCATTGTCGTAACAATCTGGAAACCTTCAACCAAAAACGCAGTGGGAAGTTTTTCCACTTCAAAACGATACCAACGCCAAACCGGACGATTTTCAAGATTTTCCAGCATTTCCTCATCCGAACCGGCTGGAATTACAATCGGCTCAGAGGTTGGCAATCCCAGTTTTGCCCGAAGAATATTAGCGAACCAATCCGCCATATCTTCTTCTTCCAATCTGGTTTCTATCGCTTGAATCATTCCCAAAAGACGAATCCGATAAGCCGGATCTTTGGCAACTTCGTTTGGCGTTTTTTGGTCAAGCAACCCAAACGGCAATTTACACCAACGATTGGCGAAAACATGTTCATAATAATCCCTCTTCAATTGTTCCGGCATATTCATGTTGGATTTTGCCTGCTGATAATAAATGAATCGCGGTTGCAACATGGTATCCAACTTAGAAATCGTTCGAATCGTATGAGTATAATTTAATTGTGTAATAAAATCTCCTAACGTTTCTTTCACAATTTGTTCTACATTCAGTCGGTCACTTGCCCAAACGTCCGTAATCATAATACGTGCTTCGCGATCTGTTTCTTTACCAAACACGAAAACCATCGCTAATTGTGAGGAAATATTGTCAAGAGTGAGAGGAGTTTCCGGTGTTGGACACGGACGATCAAGAAGTAGGAATCCGCCTTTGGGAGCCGGAACATTCGCATCTTGAGGCAAATTCAACGTTATCGAATAATATAACGGATTCGAGAGAAGTTTTTCGTAAACTGTTTCCGCATCATGAATTTCGTATTCGAAATACAAATTAGGAATTTGATCGCCTAATGCGTTTTCGTCGATAAAAATCCGTGTTGCTTCGGCATCGACAGCATCTTCGAGAAGCGTGTTCGGCAAAGCGATAAATTTTTTCAGTGCCTCACAACCACCCTCCTCGTCCAGAAGCCAAAAACGTACAGCAGCAATATTTCGCCAAATCGCCGACCAAATCTGATCATATTGTGCGAGCGATTCCAATTTCGCCAGTCCTTGTTTCCAACGCATCTGACTAATCAGATCCATCGCCTCCGCAAATTCTTCCTTTTTTGGAAAATGATCGGGACAATCACTGTCGAACACCATATCACGTAACAGAATTGGAAATTCGACCATTGACGAAGCACGACAAAATAAAGCGGTCGCCGAGTCTTGAACAGTTGGAAATCGTTTGAGTTGGTTACTGATGGCGATTACTGGTAACACAAAACCTTGAATCAGCAAACATGTTCCAATCTGTAACGTTACGTTAATCAACGAACTGTGTGCGGTGCCTTGTGGGGAATGTTCGAAACCGTCGATCAAGAGGGAAATTGTTTGTTTGGGATCACGACCGTTCACCGCCAACGCCAACGCATATTCTGCAACAGCGACAGGATTTTCCGGTTCTTTTTCGTAAAAGATTTTTGCTAATTGGAGGGCGTCTTCCCATTTATTTTCGGTTCGATAAACGGACAGTTTTGCGACGGTCAGACAGGCACAATCTTGGTGATCTTTTTCGAGCGTTTCGATAAAGGAAAGACAAGCACTACCTTGATTTGTTTCGAGCATTCGTTCGATTTGCCCGATTTCTTTGATCATATCGGGACAACAAAACCGGATTTTTTTTTCACGTCCGCCTGGACAAAGCGAGTAAGGATCGAGAGCCATAATGTTTTGTGTTGTAAAGGGTTGTTCTGCGGAAAACGGTTTAAGTATTTTGCAAAATGCGGGTTAGGTATTTTTCTGT
>JAIRTV010000267.1 GCA_031254675.1 Planctomycetaceae bacterium
GCGGTATGATATTCTTCGTTCTTGCCGGACTGTATGTCGTGCTGCCGGATCGAAAGAACCACAATATGTAGTCTCGCTCTTGAAAGGAGGTAAGAGTCATAAGCAAGAAATTCTCAAAACTTAAAACAATGTTCCCGGTATTTTTCTTGCCGCATCCGAACACGTTTTAATAATCACTTCTGTCAACTTCACGTAAACAGACAGAACCCCAATCGCTTGCCCCTGACTCACCTTACCTTAGTATTGTCGAGAAAATAATGTGTCGCCAACATCAACAATTGAAATGATTTCCCATTTCGAGTTCCTTTTCTAATTTATTTTTATGGATACTATGATTAGTTTGGATGCTTCACGCTCAGAACTTAATACAGTCGATACCGATTTGACTGCTCGTCTTAAAATGAAACCGGTCTTTTGTCCGGAAAATATTGCCGATCCGTTTGACACGGTCGAATGGACAACACGAACCGCAACAATCAAAGGTGATAGCGGAACTGTCTTCTTTGAACAAAATGATTGCGAATTTCCAAGCACATGGAGTCAACTTTCCGTCAATGTTGTTGCCAGTAAATATTTCTACGGCGAACCCAATACCCCACAACGCGAAAAAAGTATTCGGCAACTAATTCACCGAGTCAGCCGAACAATTACCGATTGGGGTGTTAAGGACGGTTATTTCGCTTCGCCAAAAGACGGCAATATTTTTTACCGTGAATTAACATGGTTGCTTCTTCACCAGTACGGTTCATTCAATTCGCCGGTCTGGTTCAATGTTGGGTTGTATCCGCAATACGGCGTGCAAGGCGGTAAATGTACTTGGCATTGGGACGAACAGGCTGGCGAAGCCACACAACCCGAAAATCCCTACGAACATCCACAAGCATCCGCATGTTTTATTCAAAGTGTTGCGGATAATATGGAAGCAATTATGGATCTTGCCCGAAGTGAGGCAATGCTCTTCAAATTCGGTAGCGGAACCGGTACTGATCTTTCGACAATCCGGTCAAGTATTGAAAAATTAGCCGGTGGAGGGAATCCGTCGGGACCGCTTTCATTCATGCGAGTTTACGATCAAATCGCAGCAGTTGTCAAAAGCGGAGGAAAAACTCGTCGCGCTGCCAAAATGCAATCGCTCAAAGTAACACATCCCGATATTATGAATTTTATTGATTGCAAATTTCGGGAAGAAGAAAAAGCCAAAATCTTAATGAAACATGGTTTGCCTTACGAAGAAGCCTACGCCTCTGTTCTCTTTCAAAACGCCAATCTTTCGGTTCGACTCACCGACGATTTCATGCAAGCCGTCAAAGAAGATAAAATCTGGGCGACTCATTGGGTAACCAACGCCACAAAAGAAGGACCGACTTATCCGGCACGTCAAGTGTTTGACAAAATTGCGAATACGGCGTGGGCTTGTGGTGATCCGGGCGTGCAGTACGACACCATCATTAACCGTTGGCACACAACCCCCAACTCTGGACGAATCAATGCCTCCAATCCGTGTAGCGAATACATGAGTATTGACGATACCGCATGCAATTTGGCAAGTATCAATTTGATGCGGTTTCGGCAAGACGACGGACTGTTCGACGCAGAACGGTTTATTCAAGCCTGTCGAATTTTCTTTATCGCTCAAGAAATTATTATTGATCGGGCGAGTTATCCCATTAAAAAAATTGCAGAAAATAGTCATCGTTTTCGTGCTATTGGGTTGGGATATTCTAATCTTGGCAGTTTGATTATGAGTCTTGGTTTGCCGTATGATTCCGACGAGGCACGCGGGTTGTGTAGTGTGTTGACGGCGTTGATGAATGGAGCGGCTTATCGTACCAGTGCGGAATTGGCGGGAGTGGTCGGAGCGTTTGAAACCTTCGACAAAAACCGCGAACCGATGTTGCGTGTTATTGATATGCATTGGGATGCCGTCAATCGAATCGGAAATTGCCCGAACTATTTGAAAAAGCGGGCGCAACGGTTATGGGATGAAGTCCGCAACTCCGGCAGTCGCAATGGATTCCGAAATGCTCAAGCAACAGTTCTCGCTCCAACCGGAACAATCAGTTTTATGATGGATTGCGACACGACCGGAATCGAACCGGATATTGCGCTTGTGAAATTCAAACAACTTGCGGGCGGCGGAACACTGAAAATTGTCAACAACACGGTTCCACTGGCATTGCGGACATTGGGTTATACGGATTCGGAAATTACGGCAATTATCGATCACATTCAGGAAAAAGGAACTCTTCACGAAGCACCACATTTAGTGGATGCCCATTTACCGGTTTTTGATTGTGCTTTTCCGACACCTGGTTCGAGTCGTTGTATTGCTTGGGAGGCACACGTCAAAATGATGGCAGCTGCTCAACCTTTTATTTCGGGTGCTATTTCAAAAACGGTCAACATGCCGAACAATGCAACAGCTCAAGATATTGCGGATGCGTACATGATGGGTTGGGAACTTGGTTTGAAGGCATTGGCGGTTTACCGTGACGGTTCCAAGGGAGCGCAACCGCTTTCCGCAACCAACGAATCCGATAAATCAAAAACAAACGAATCCGAACCGGTTTTGAGTCGCAAGGAAAAACGAAAACTTGCCGGACCGCGTCGTGAACGTTTGCCTGATACCCGCCAATCGGTAACACATAAATTTAATGTTTCGGGTCATGAGGGTTATATTACGGTTGGGCTTTATCCTGATGGTCGAGTTGGCGAGTTGTTTATTACGATGGCGAAGGAGGGTAGTACGATTGGCGGTTTGATGGATTGTTTCGGGACGGCGATTTCAATGAGTTTACAATATGGTGTTCCGCTTTCGGTTTATATTGAAAAATTTTCTCACACACGGTTTGAACCGTTGGGGCATACGAAAAATCCTGATATTCCGATAGCGAAAAGTCTTGTGGACTATATTTTCCGTTGGCTTGGTCGTACTTTCCTGCCGGACATGCAATCAGTACAACAAGACCCGCAAAACTTACGTCCTGACCATAATCACAAGGACAAACGTTGTGGAGTGGTCGGCAAGGTAGAAAATACTGAAAATACTCACGAAAAGTATATGTCAGCAAAAACACCGCACACTCATTCATCTACTCCGTCTTCACCGGAACACGACCATTCAAAATCGTCCAATTCGTCGCCAAATTCCAATTTGGTGAATTCGCACACAACGACATTAAATTCGGCGGAGCGAATGGTGAATATTTCGGTTATTGACAGTGCGGTTGCGGTTTCTGAGGAGCCGGAGGTATTTTCCGTTTCGAATCGTTTATCGTCTCATTTTTCGGCAACCACCGCCGACGAACAATATGAGATGTTCCAATCTGATGCCCCGCTTTGCGATGCCTGTGGAGCGATCAGTGTTCGTGCCGGAAACTGTTATCTTTGCTATAACTGCGGAAAAAGTATGGGATGCAGTTAAACTCTGTTTCCAGCGAACTATTCAGTAGAATTTTCATCAAAAGATCAACATTCAGATGAACAACCTTTTGACAAACAAAGTTGGGCAATGTTTCGGCGAAACATTGCCCAACTTCTTGTTGATGAAACTCTTCTTGTGCGTCCAAAAGATCGATAACTTTTTTCAGAAAGATTACTTGCCAAAATTCCGAAAAAAATTCGGGAAAAGAATAATCACTCTTGACATTTTATTCTATTTCTCATAAACTTATGAAACTTAGTTTAATCGTGTTGCGTTTATTTTGCTGTATTTCGGCAAGCGTTTCGCGATCAATTTTGTAAAACCTTAGAAAATAAGGAGAATGACAATGGAAAATTT
>JAIRTV010000269.1 GCA_031254675.1 Planctomycetaceae bacterium
AACAAAACCCTACAACACAAAATATGCTTTAAAATTCGCAAAGCTGAACACGGCAAGCGTAGCATCGCGAAGCGTTTGTTCAAGGGCGAAGCCTACCGCCCATACCGGCTTCGGTATAAACGAAAACGAAAGGTCTCGCATTATAATCGAAGCGTTGCCCCCACTCAAGGGAGTAGAAACCAACTCTATATACTTATTATGTCAATCTGTTTCACGTCAATAATTTTTTTTGAGCAAATTGTTGTAATTTATTTGTGCAATTGTATTAAGTCAAAAAAAATTTTTTCTGTGTAAGGTTATTGAATCTGGAATTTGGTTTTTTTTAATGGTTTATATTTTTTGGTATTTTGTGATTTATTTTTTTGTTTATTTGTGATTTTAAGTTATGGTGGTTTCGGTTTTTATTGAGATGTTTGTGGTGAAAATTGTGTTGGCAATGGTGAGAGTTTAAGATAGTTTTAAATTTTTTCAAAAAATGATTTATCGTTTTACGGTTTTATGCCGTTTAGGTATTTTAAGGTTTGTATCGATTTTATTGATTTTTTTTGTTTTGTGTTTTTTGGCAGTGAAATTATTGGAGATAATGCAAAAAAAGTTTTTACAATCGGTATTTTTAAAGCTAATATTAGATAGACAAAATTTTTATGTATTCTTGGTAGTTAGCTTGTCAATGTTATGCTGAAGCCGTTTTAAAATCAGGAAGCTGAACACGGGAAGCGTAGCATCGCGAAGCGTTTGTTCAAGGGCGAAGCCTACCGCCTATACCGGCTTCGGTATAAGTGTGAATGATTTTGATAAAAAACTGTGTTGATGAAGTTGCGATTTGTGCTTTATTGATATGGGTTTAAGAATATTTAATATGAAAGTTAATTGAGGTCAAAAATGGAATCGAAACGAAAGGCTTGGATACAGGTTCCCGATTATACGTCACTTGAGATTGGCGAAGTGAGTCGGTCTGAGGTTGATAAAGTTTGGGGTTCGAGTTGGGCGCAGAAATGTATAAAAGACATTTCAGAGGAGGTGGCAATAGCGCGTTATTCGCCGAAGCCGCGTAATAAGTCGTATGACTATTGTTCGCCGCGTCTTGGTTTTGAGAATGAAGGTGCGGTGATTGCGGTTAGTCCCAAGATTGACGTTAAGCCGTCAATCTTGTATGGTGCGCCGGTGCCGGATTTGACGTTGTGGTCAATTTATTTGAAGGTAAGACATGGGCGTTTGCTTTTAGGTATTTTTCCGATTGACTATTCATACGAGGATACGGTATCACAAGAAGATGCGTTGGATTTTATAAAAATTTTCTTTGACAATACACCACGCGAAATTCCAGACATCACAAGAAGTTGGCGAAAAAAAATCAAAGTCAGTAAAAGTTACACAAGCAGATTCGTAAACAACGCTCCATTATTCTAAAACAGAATCAAAAATAATTTTTTCGACCATCAAACAAAATGCCGCAAAGTTGCTTTAATTTATTGCAACTCTGCGGTTTTTTAGTATCTTTTTATCGTTTATTTCTATAAATATAATCGGTGTACCAATACGGTCCAACAGAATTTAGATCTACGCCTTGAAATGCGAGTTCGTCAAGTGCGCGATAAACTTGTACGTTACCTTCGTTGTTGAAGTCGAAGATCCATACTTCTGTTGGGTCCATGAAATCAACTAACGATTGTTGGTGAGTTGTTATGAAAAATTGTGTGCCGCCCATTTCTGTAACATGTCGTCTTATTTGTGAGACAAAAGCCTGAGTTTGTATGTCATCCATACACGCACTCGGTTCTTCAATTCCAATCAACGGCGTTGGAATCGGGTCTTCCAATAACAAGAAATGAGAAAATAACCGCAACATACCTTCGCCAATTTGATGAGCATAAAATGGCATCTTTACTTTATCAAACTTGAAATAAAGAATTGGACGTCCCATTTCGTTTTTCTCATAAGTTACACTTTCAACAAACGGAATTCTTTGCGATATTACTTCTAAAATCCCGGGCAACTCAAAATGATGTTTTTCCTCCATCCGCTTAAACTCTGTCTCAAGACGACCCGACGGGACAAACTTAAATTTCGTCGGAATCAATTTTGCTGCATTGTCCGGCGTATAACATGCAAGATGAAATTGTTCTAAATGACGTTTTAGTTGAGGTACGTCCGGCAAATCGTCAAATCCGCCAAGTAAACTAAGCGCAAGATGTTTTTGATCTGTTCGTTTGACTGTTTCCAAATCAGCCAAATTAGCGTTGTGCCAAGGAATAACATGACGAGTATATTTATCGCCGTTTTGAAAGAACATTATTGGTTGTGCTGCTGTTGTGTGATCATTGCTGCGGTAAATAAGTGCTTCAGATTCTACGTATGCTGAGGTTGTGTTGGCTTTTTTTGAAATATTCAAAGCATACGTCAATGGACGCGGTTCAGAACACGCTCTAAAAACTATACCAATTGAAATAGGACCAACACCGCCATGCGTATAAACTAAATCATAACCTCCACGCCGCGCAAACGCATCATCAATTCCCAAATTCAAACAGTCCGCAAGAAAACCAAACACATCAAGAATAGTACTTTTACCAGTGCCACTTGCTCCGATAAATGTTGTCAAAGGTGTCAACTCATAAGTTGCTAACTCATGCTCAAGGTCTGTTACAAGCGATTGTTGAAAACTCGATCCAAGCGATATTTGCTTTAAAACCTTGTAGTTCTTAACCCAAAATCCTTCAATTACTGGTTGAAATATTGAGGAACTCAT
>JAIRTV010000270.1 GCA_031254675.1 Planctomycetaceae bacterium
CGGTATTTGAACACAAATCACGTGGAAAAATACAAAAAATTCTGTGTCGTCTGTGATTTCCGTGTTCAAATAAAATCATCACAAAAATAAGTATTAAAGCGAAATACGTAATTGACGAGGTTTTTCTTCTGTTGAGTCAAAGCAACTTTTGGAAAGTGCTGATTATTTATAACAATAATTTTTAGCTCATTTGAGATGACAATATCATTCATTTCCGGTTGGAAAATATTGAACACTTTCACTGCACGAATATAGCTGTACAGTGTAATTTAGATACGTTAATTTGCGCGTCTTTTTGGTCGTCTATTTTTTGTTTTGTAATAGTAGAATCTTGCGCATTTTCTTTGTAAAGAACATTTTTCGATGGTTCATTTTACCCAATTTGGACAAGTACGTGTTACATGATGCCACAGTTGCTCACTCACAATTACACGATATGTTGGTACAGTCATTGATGGCGTTTTTTTTAATACGTATCGTTTCTTTCGTCAAAAAACAAGTTGCCAGCAAATACAGTGTTACATGATGATGCCAACCAATCCAACTTTGCACTTCGTGTTCCGCAAGATCGTCCCATCTACTTCTCCAAGAAAACGTTGCAAACCACGCCGATCCTCAAAAATAAATATAACACAAAATTTGACGGAAACAAAGAAAAATAAAGAACTCAACCCGCAATTTAATACGTATGGGTTGCCCACTTTTGTTGCGCTGAGACATTTTTCAAAAAAATGTCAATATCATCGAACCGCCCTATTGACAGATCCTCGTCTCTTACGTATCATACTGCAACTTGATGATTGATTATTTCAATGAATATCCGTCTGTTTCTATAAATTGAAAATTTTTACACACTTACAAAAATGGCAGTCCCAAAACGTAAACACAGCAACGCCCGAAGCGGTTCACGGCGTGCCCATGATCGTAAAGCCCTAATTCAACGGACAAATTGTCCCGATTGCAGTACCGCAATTCCAACTCATGTCGTCTGCCCAAAATGCGGCTACTACATGAAACGCCAAGTTGATATTCCTAAAGAATAGAATAAAATATTCGCCGTTTTATTCACAATAGCCTTATAGCAATGGGTAAAATCGCTTTACTGTTTCCCGGACAAGGTGCTCAATCCGTCGGAATGGGGAAAACCTTGGTCGAAGAATTTGCTCCGGCAAAAAAAATCTTCGAACAAGCTAACTCAACCCTCGGTTACGATTTAGCACGGATCTGTTTCGAAGACCCCAACGGAAACCTAGACTCCACCGTTATCAGTCAACCAGCAATTTTTACGTTAAGTATTGCCGCTCTAGAATTGTTGAAAACAAAAGAACCGGAAATAGTAGAACATTGTGAAGCAGTTGCCGGTTTGAGTCTTGGCGAATATACGGCGTTGGTTTTTTCAGGAGTTTTCAGTTTCGAAGACGGATTGCGTTTGGTGCAAAAACGCGGGCAGGCAATGCAAGACGCCTCCGACTCCACGCCAAGCGGCATGATCAGTATCATCGGGAAAGAACTCGCGGAAGTCGAAACAATCTGCAACGAAAATCGTGGCGGCGGCGTTTTGCAAGTTGCCAATATCCTTTGCCCCGGCAATATTGTTATTTCAGGAACAAACGACGCTTGCGAACGAATCGCCGAACTTTCCACCGCTGGAAAATTTCACGCGGTACCCTTAGCAGTTGCCGGAGCGTTTCACACGCCAATCATGAAACCTGCCGATGAAATATTGGCTCAAGTATTGGCGGAAATTACAATGAATCAACCACGGATTCCAGTCATCAGCAATGTTGACGCCGCACCACACAACGACCCCAATGAAATTCGGCAAATCCTCGTAAAACAAATTCTTAGTCCGGTTCTTTGGGAAATTTCCATGAGAAAACTTCTCGAACAAGGTTTTGATACCTTTTATGAAGTCGGACCTGGTCGCGTTCTTCGTGGATTATTAAAACGAATTGACCGCAAAATTAAATGTTACGGAGTTATTGATGCTTAAAATAAATTTACAAAATCGTGTAGCAATTATCACCGGAGGCACTCGCGGAATCGGGCTTGGAATTGCCAAAGCCCTTGCCGCTTGCGACGCCAAAATTGCGTGTATCGGAACCAATCCGGAAAAATTGAAATCAGCAATAGAAGAAATCAGCAACACCAAAAATTCAAGCACCGGCAAACTCCCCAAAGAATGTCAGGAAGAAATTGAAGGATATATTTGTAATGTTTCAGTAACAGCGGAAGTCGAACAAACTGTTGAAAAAATTCTGGCAAAGTTTGGCAAAATTGATATTCTGGTTAATTGTGCCGGAATTACGCGGGATGTGCCGCTTGGAGCAATGAAAGACGAAGAATGGGACGATGTCATCGGAGTCAATCTTCGCGGACCATTTCTCATGACACGAGCATGTTCCAAACCCATGCGACGCGCTAAACAAGGTCGAATTATTAATATTACAAGTATTAGCGGATTGATCGGCAATAAAGGACAAGCCAATTATTCTGCGTCCAAAGCCGGATTGATCGGGTTCACACGAACCGCGTCCAAAGAATTAGCCGGCAAAAATATTACAGTCAATGCAATTGCGCCGGGTTTTATCGAAACGGATATGACCGCGGTTTTGCCGGAAGTGTTGAAACTGGAAATAAAAAATCGTATTCCCTTGGCGCGTTTTGGACGTCCCGAAGATGTAGCGAATGCTGTTTTGTATTTTGCCAGTGATGAAGCTTCTTTTGTAACAGGACAAATCCTGACAATTGACGGCGGAATGATACGATAGTAATTCAGTGAACAGTTAAAAAGAGATAATCAATCGTAAAAATTTTGATTTCACAATTGACGATTATTACATTTGTATTAATTGTTCACAAAATTTATTAACCATTAACTAAAACTATTCACTACTAACTATTAACTAAATTTATGGCTTCAACAGAAGAAAAAGTAATCAATATCATTGCCGGACAACTTGGATCGGATGCGGCAACGATTACAGCGGAAACAGATATTGCCAATGATCTTGGTGCTGATTCCCTTGACCTTGCAGAGTTGATGATTGCCTTCGAAGAGGAATTCAACATCAACATTGATGAATCCGACGCCCAAAATATCACAACGGTTGGCGATGTGATTCAACACATCGAAAAAGCAATTCAATCGAATTGATCCTTGACCGTTCGCGTCTATGTCCGAATACATGGATCAGGTCAGAACCAAAATAACGTTCTTGAAGTCTGAAAAAAATCCCGATTGTTTCGGAATTTTGGGATTATTATTTCGATTATTTACACAAATAATCATTCGCTCAAAATTTCGAAATGATTGGATAATTTTCAGTTGATCGTGGAAAAGAACACAAACAGAATAGTTACCGCAAGATCAATAATTCGCTTGCGAAACGGTTTGCTTGTTTTTCATTATCAACGGGTAAATTCTGAAAACACAATTTTTATCTGAAAAATTATTCCCAGCGTTTGCGGATTGGTTGTTGAAACGGATAAATTTTGTATGTTTTATTTTACCTGTAAATTCCACTGAATAATTACGTTCTTTTCCGTTCTCCTTAATCAGTTGAAATTGGTTGAATTGGTTTTGGTTTGGCTGGTTCCAGTTGACAATCGTAAAGAGAGCATGTACAATTTGACACCGTGAGTAGTGAAATACAAAATCAGAAAAAAATAGAGGAAAATGATTCCGACGATGATTGCCCTCGAAAAGATATTGCTTTAGCGGTTCGGATTTCCAATATTGGATTTGAAATGGTTTTTCCGGCTGTTATTGGTGTTGGGTTGGATTATTTGTTCGGTACGGTGGCTTTGTTTGTTGTGCTTGGAGTTGTTCTTGGAGCGGTTCTTGGGTTTTGGCAACTCATCAGAATTGCCTCCAAAACCGATAACAAATAACCAATTTCCCAACCGTTTGAATTTCACACTTTTGGAGTCAAAAGTTTTTTGAATTAACACAAAAGAAAGATGTTGGTGTTCTTTATTTTTGCATCTTCCTTTTTAATTGTCCGTTTTTAATTGTTTCTAACCATGAGTGCTGGGATAAATATTGAAGACCTTGTTGCCGGACATGTTAAAGATACGGACTATTTTCATCTTCCGTTCTATCATCTTGAAATTCCCCATTTCTTGACCAATCTGGGAATTACAAAATTTGTCTTGATTGAAATGGCGGCGGCATTGTTGATGGTGATTATTTTTGTGCCGATGGCGGTGCGAATTCGTGGGGGGAAGCCGGTCAAGGGGCGATTTTGGAATTTGATTGAAGTTTTTCTGGTTTACATGAAAGACGAAGTTATTGTTCCGTCTATTGGCAAAAAAGATGCTGCTCCATTTCTTCCGTATTTGTGGACGCTTTTTTTCTTTATTTTATTTTGTAATCTTGGCGGGATGTTACCTTGGGCGGGTTCGCCGACGGGTTCGGTCATGGTTACGGGAGTTTTGGCAATTTGTACTTTTGTTGTTGTGGTGGCGACAGGAATGATTTATCATGGGGTTGCCGGATTTTGGCTTGGCATGATTCCGCCGATGGAGGGAGCGATTGGAGTTGTTTTAGCTCCGTTTATGTTTGTTTTGGAAGTGTTCAGTTTTTTTGTGAAACATTGTTCTTTGTGTATTCGTCTTATGGCGAACATGTTTGGCGGACACTTAATGATTGCGGTATTTCTTGCGTTTATTCCTATGTCGGCGTGGGCTATTTACGCTTGGATTCCTATTACGTTTTTGGTTATTGTGACATCGGTTTGCGTGAGTTTTCTCGAACTGTTTGTTGCGTTCCTTCAAGCGTATATTTTTACTTTTTTAACTTCCGTGTATATCGGAATGGCAATACACCAACACTAAAAGAATTCGGAAGCAAAAATTGATTTCTTTCAATTCTTTGTTTTCCACTTAACCTATCCACTATCCATTAAAAAAGGAGATTTTTCGTGAACAAATTTGCTCGAATGATGATTGTTTTTTGCTTTGTTCTGTCGCTTGTGTTTGCTCCTGTTGCCGCTTTGGCGCAAGAAAATACGGCTCAGGGCGATACAACACCAAATAGAACCGAAACGGTAAGTTCTTTTTCGCTTACCAAAACTTCGCTGGGTTATCTCGGTGTGGGAATTGGTGCGGGTTTAGCGGTTATCGGGGGAAGTAT
>JAIRTV010000364.1 GCA_031254675.1 Planctomycetaceae bacterium
CGATAGTTTAGTTGCCAAGAACGGGTTCTTTTATCCTGGTTCCGATACAACATTTGGTAGTATCACGGATGGAACATCGAATACCTTCGCTTTCAGTGAAATAGCGTGGGAAGGTTGTGAACATTATCGTGCGTGGTATCGCGGTGCTTTCCAGCGGAAAACTGGCACAACCATAACTTATTCCATGATGTCCGCCAAAAGTATCAGTGTTTATCTAAGAAAATCGAGTAGTCCCTATTACGATACAAGCCAAGCACTTCAAATCAATGGAGGACCAAAACATGTGAACGACACAAGTTATGAAGCATACCAAAAATATTCCAATCTTGGAGCTTGGGGCAGTAATCATAACGGTGGTTGTCAATTTTTACTTGGCGATGGTTCTGTCCGATTCGTTTCGGAAACGATCAATTCCGATGTGATGCTCGCTTGCGGTTCCGGCAACGGCGGAGAAACCGTTTCACCTCCTTAGATTTTCGTGTATAATTGAGACACCGTATTGGTGTTATTTTTGCAACAATTTTAAGGCGGTTTTCGTTTCATACCCCAACGAAATATTCCAAATGAAACCGATGGTTGAACTTGCCGGAACGAGATTTTTCGCAACTTATTTTCAGTGGTTCAAACCGTCGGTTTTCGTGGAGAGTCTCTTCGAGATTCTATTGATCATTTAGTATTCCCAATTTTTGTGACACGTTGTGTCATTTACCCTCTCACTCACCAAAGGAGAAAACCATGCGTTACTTTATGTTAGTTTCGATTTTTTTCATGTTCGTTTCGTCGCTTTCGGCAACCCCGCCAAGCGGCAACGGCGTTTCGTTTGACGGACAAAGCGGTTACACTGTTTCAAATTTCAACTTGCCTGCCAAAACATTTTCTGTTGCCGCGTGGGTTCGAGTTACGAAAAGCAGCGGTTCGCAAATTATCGCTACACTCGGAAAACCGGGTAACGATTTTACACTTTATCTGTATCAGGGCAATGTGCGAATGTTGGTCGAACACAATCCCAAAGCCGGCAGCAGTCCCGGCGCAGCCTACGATTTTGCAACGGCACCTTTGCCAAAGCCGAATGAATGGACGCATTATCTGGGAACTTACAACGGGGAAACAATTACGATTTATCTGAACGGCGTAAAAAAAGGAACGAAAAAAGCGTTGTGTAAACGTGATGCTTTTCAATCGCCGTTATTTCTTGGTGTTGCGCCGGAATCGGGACGCGGATTGAACGGTTCACTTGATCATGTACGTTTTTGGAATCGTTCGTTGACGGCGGAAGAAGTTGAAAAAGTCGTCAACGGCGACAATGTTTCAGACGGTTTGATCGCCGAATGGAACGCCGACAAAAAAAACGAAACAGAATGGTTGAACGCCGTCGAAGGTTCGCCCAAAGCGGTTGTGTTCAAACCATCCGCAACCGAACAATCCGCCCGAACTTCAAACGTCGAATTATTGAACCAAAAAGATGACGGCTATCGCGGAATCTGGTATCACAATCAACCGTCGAAAGATGAATATGTGTTCAAATATAGCGGCGGTCTCGGAACGTATCCGGCAAATCATTATCCGTTCGCGGTTTATGCACCGGAAGTCGGTAAAACATTTTTTTGTTACGGAGGAACGGAAAAAGGTACGGAAAAAACGTTACTTCACGAAGTTTCCTATTTCGACCACAAAACCGGAACTGTTCCGCGTCCCACTATTTTGCTCGACAAAAAAACCGACGACGCACACGATAATCCTGTCATGAGTATGGACGCTCAAGGTTATCTGTGGATTTTTTCAACATCACACGGAACCGGCAGACCATCATTTATTCATAAAAGTAAAAAACCGTACGATATTGAAGAATTTGAACGTATTTCAGCAACGAAAATATTGGGCGGTCAATCTGTTCCGTTGAACAATTTTTCGTATCTTCAAATTTATCATCTTGCCGATCAAGGGTTTGCCGCCATGTTTACGACTTACGACAAGCGAATCCTGAATGATTCGTCGGCAATTTCCTCACGAACACTTTGTTCGATGTCAAGTTCCAACGGGATTGAGTGGAGCGAATGGCGACCTTTTGCGGGAATTTTGCACGGACATTATCAAAGTACCGGCGTTTCAAAAAATGGAAAAATCGGAAGTTCCTTCAACTTTCATCCCAATAACAAACAATCCGGTCGCATCGGATTAAATTATCGTTCCAATTTATATTATATGGAAACAAAAAATGCCGGTAAAACATGGCAAAATGCTCAAGGCGAACCGGTTACGGTGCCGCTTAAAGAAATCGAAAATAACGCTTTGGTTCATGATTATTATAGCGAAAATCAAAACGTTTATATTATGGACGTTAATTTCGATAAGGACGAAAAACCGGTTATTTTGTATCTGACGAGTAAAGGTTACGAATCAGGACCGAAAAACGATCCGCGACGTTGGTATTCCGCTTACTGGACGGGAAAAGATTGGAAAATCAATCCGATTACCGATTCCGATAACAATTATGATTTCGGTTCCATTTATATCGAAGACAATAATGTTTGGCGAATAATCGGAACAACCGAAAAAGGTCCGCAAGCCTACAACACCGGCGGTGAAATAGCGATGTGGTTGAGCAACGATTGCGGAACGACATGGACAAAAGAGAAACAATTGACTTCCGGCAGTGAAACGAACCAATGTTATCCGCGCCGACCAATTAACGCTCACCCTGATTTTTACGCTCTTTGGGCTTCCGGTCACGGAAGAAAAAAATCAGAATCAACACTCTATTTTTGCAATAAAAACGGTGACGTATTCGAACTACCACGCCAAATGGAAACCGATACACAAAAACCGAAACAACATTAAACCAATGTTCAAAAATAGATAAACGTAACAAATCAAAAAAAACACCAAAGCCTTGTAAGAACAACAACATCGGAATTGTATGATGATGACAATATCCAAGTTTGCGTTCTTTCAAGGCTTTATTTTTCAAGGAAAACCAATCTAATTTTCCCCGAAATTTTCGTTGAAAGATCAACTTCAGACAGGCGAATATTTCGCCGAAACATTGCCTAACTTTTGGGTGTTTCAAATAAAAATTCTACCGAATAATGACAATACATTATTTTTGCAATCTCCAATCGTTACCGTTTAATGTGGAACCGTCTGGCAATTGAAAGGGTTGATCGCTGAAATTAACTGTTACGACAACACCGTTGGAAAATACGGATTGCTGCACCAAACGATCCGGCGATAAAATCCGATGATCTGTCATTTCGGCGTAGGCGGTTTCCCGTGCTGTTCCGGCTGCGGTTTTGTAACTTTCAGCGAAACGTAATTTATTTTCGTTCCAATTACTCCGTGTAAACATGTACATGGGCGGCGTTCCGTATAAAGCGTTCAATAAATCGCGTTGACGCCAAACTTTCGGTAACTTATTATTGTAATCGCCCCAATACCATTGGGCAACAACACAATCATGATAAACCAGTTCCCAAAGCGGTAATCGTAACACCGGATTCACTTGAAAATGTTCAATCTGCGGCGGAACATCTTCGACAAGTTGAATCATATCTCGACCCGCGTCATGAATCCGATACGGACCAAGACTCAACATCCCTTCGTAAAAATCACAAAACGGAACAGAAGCATCATGACCGGTTTCACTTCCACAAACCAAACCTAAATCACCAATCAATTTAAGCAATTCCATTTTGTAACGCCGCGAATCACTACGTGTCATCGGATGATCAGGATGATAACACTCAAACCACGGCGCAGCAACTGTTGTATCAATAAACCTCGCTTTGAACGGTTTCGTTTTCAACTCCTCCGAAATCCGTTTCCGTGCATAAGGAATCGCTTTCGCATCGCAAATTACGGCACAAGAAATACGCGGTTGAGTTTTATCTTTTTGATCAACCGCCCAACCTTTCCGCCATTGTCCATTCGGATCAATCCAGTTAATATCATGCGGCCAAGCCTCGGTTGTCCAATCGCCATGAACCCAAACTTTATCAAACTGCGCCGGATCCATAATGTCCTGATAAATATCGTAACGACTTGTCAAAACGTGTTCGATTTTATTTAGCTCGACGAGTTCTTCTGCTTTGCCGCCGCCACTCCACAAAATCCGATCAAAACCAAGTTCTTTCATTTCTTGAACAAGTTTCACTTTGTCTTTGTCCCAATACCAAATGTTGACCGCCCCCAGCAATAAATCAATATTCGGATTCGTTTTCACTTTTTCAGTAAAAGGCTTGAAAAGTCCGATCTTCTTCGCATAATCACGATAACGTTTACAAACCGCAACATGTCCGCCTTGATCAAAAAAGACGAAACGCAAAACCCGTTGATAACGAAATTCTTGGAACGACGGTTCCCAAACGGCGTTAATTTGCAACAAATTTTCTTCGTTATTTTTCGTATTACTAATCGAATGACGTGTGATATTGATTGCGGCATCATCTGGTGTTTCGAGAATTGTCATCATTCCCGCGCCGGTGGCGTCTTTGATGTGTCCCCAAAACGCCATGCAAATTCCGTGACCGCCGTAAGCAATCAACCGCCCAACCCGAATATCTTGCGTTTCAACCGGATAACTAATTCCTTCATTTAACGGAACAATTAACCGATCTCCAAGTTCAGAAGTAAAAGCCGGCGGATAATGAATATGTCCCGACATCGCGCCGCGACCGTCAAGACGAACAACCATTTCCGGCACATCCGGCTCAAGTGTTATGAAAACATCGTATTCGGTCAGCGATTCGGTATTCAGTAACGTAAATTTTGTACTCTGCAAATCAGGCACAGCAGAATGATGTTGCGGCAGAACAACGAAATCTTTTGCGGCAACCAATGACTGTTGCCAAACACGGTTTGTGCGCTTATCGGTTACGGAAAAATTTCCGGTTGAGGGATTCACTTCGACGTTCAAAAAACGGTTGTCGAGTTTTACCGGTTTGGAATCTTTGACCAAAATATTTCGCGATTCAATTTTCGTTGCATAAAAATTACCAACCCAAACAGTAAGATGTCCATTGCCAACAATTCGCGGTTCTATCGTTTCAATATCCGGCGGAATCATAAATTTTGTACGAAGCGTTGTCCATGAATTATCGCCGGAAATTTGTTTCGTTCCGTAAGTCCATTGAACAACGTCGTTATTTTTTTTACGAAGAATTACAGAAATCGATACAGTACCTTTTCCTTCGGATTTGAGATCGGCAACAAACTCAAACACGTCGCCCGATTTAACAGCAATCCGATTCCCTTCGCTGAATGCCCAATCTT
This sequence comes from Planctomycetaceae bacterium, assembly GCA_031254675.1. Classification (GTDB taxonomy): domain Bacteria; phylum Planctomycetota; class Planctomycetia; order Pirellulales; family Thermoguttaceae; genus WRKP01. The sequence continues at coordinate 5,269 of JAIRTV010000364.1, forward strand.
CGTTACCGGTATGTTCAATCCGCGTTGTTTCTTTACCGTTGTGGTCGTCCGGTTTATCGGTTGACTGTTTTATCGCTCCGGCTTGGCGTGACCAGACGTTGCCCTGTTTCAATATCCAATCCTGAGCCACAACCGATGGCAACATCAAGGAAATACAGAATAAAACAATCACCGATAAAAAAATACGTTTTTTCATCATTTGTTATTTTGGTGGTTAAGAGTTAATGTTTCTATAAACAATATTATGGCACGGACATGACAGAAAAACAATAGCAGATCATCAACAAACTATCTCCATTTGGAATGCCAAAAAACGTACCAAAAAATAACAAAAATCCATTGCGCAACAACGCCGACGCAGATTATAGTTCTGTTTGAAATTTGAGTGAATTGATCTGTGTTATTTGTTGCAATATCATTAATGCAGTTCAACACCGCAATTGAACATTTCCGAACCGAAAAAAGGATTTCGCGTTTCGGAATTATCTTTCTGAATCCAACGCGCCGTACCAAGTACCGGC
>JAIRTV010000374.1 GCA_031254675.1 Planctomycetaceae bacterium
CCGCTTGATATTGATGAGATCAACCGGTATCTAACCAACATTTTAGGTACGGAAATTGATTTATCTGAACAGTTGGAAATAATTGACGAAACATTTTTCTGTGACAAAAATAAAGTGTACCGTAATTGGTGGGAAGAGTTCACGGACGCCGCTTTCGTTGTGATTGACGAGGTACATCATTTTTTACCGGCTAACTTGAAGTCGGATAAAGCGGGTAAAACGCTAGCGAAAGAATTCACGAACTACGTATCAACACATCGTCATAGGCAACACGATTTAATTTTTTTAACACAACATCTGAATAACATAACTCCAGAAGTGAAACGGATGGCAGAAGTGATTTATGAGGTTTTGAATGTTAAGAATATGTCTCTTGGTATATGGCCGTTCATCGTTCAAATGTCAGATATTGATACAGTGAGGGAAGCTTGGGGCTATCCGGTTCAATTGGCTCATATCAAGCGTGGTGTTTGTTCTGCTAATAGTGTCGAGTATGACAAGGCTTGCGAACAATTTGTTTTGTCGCCTTCGCTGTTCGGTATGTACCGTTCGCATACATTGAGTGGAGAATCGTTTGACCGTCCGAGTTTGAAACTTGGTAAAATTGGTTCATTATTTTGGTTGTTTCGTAAATATTTTTTTAAGTTTGCAATGTATGCGATAGTGTTGGTTACGTTATTTATTGTGGGTCGTAAAGCCTTTATGGGTTTACCCGATACATTATCGCGTGCGTTAGTTGGTGGCATGCCTGTAAAAGTAGAAAGTACTGTACAAAGTGACGTATCGTTACCAACAAAGGCAACGGTTTCCGGTGATCCTCATGGGCATCATATTCACATTGATAGCGAGGGTTTGCTGGAGCCGTTGCCGGAGTTTTTTGATCCGACAACGGATGATATCGTTGGTTTTCTACCTGGTGGCGTAATAACCAAGAAGGGGATATTGAAACAAAATGATCACATAATCTATAAGGGTGAAAGGGATTATGTGAAACAAGTGGATGTGATGCGAGGAATTCTTTATCTTGGCAGTGGCAAAAAGGTACAAAAATGAGAGATTACATAATTAGTATATTGATAGGTATAATGATGATAATGGTATCAATAATATTAGGTTGTAAAACATTTAATGAGCCGGTGAATTCTGGTGAACCGTTTGAGTATCGTTTCAAAAAAACGCAGGAAAAAGATATGTTCCAACGGCAAAAGAAGAATACAGTAACAGTAAGATTTGATGGTGTTCCGTTTTCTCAAGCGATGTCAATATTAACTCAGGAAACCAATATTCCGATAGTCTGGTCGCGAGCCTTGGATGAGACAACTGCGTCCGGTACATTTAATGGTGTGCCGCTTTCATCGGTGTTGGATGTATTGGCACGTCGTTCCGGTGCCAACGTTGCAGAGGTTGGCGGCGTTTTTTACTTGGGTGAAATTCGTCGAGAAGATCGAGCATTTACGGTATTGCGGATTCCTCCGGTGAAAAAAGAGGATTTTTTGTTTGCCGTCAAGCAGTCTTGCTCTATAGAAGGCGTTGTTTCTGTTGTTGGTTCATGTGTTTGGATTTGCGACAACTTGGAGTCGTTACGGAAATTGGTATCCGCAGTCGAAACAATTCGTGATCGTTCAGAACGTTCCTATGTAGCCGAACTGTACTTTATTCGTGTAAACGAGGAGCATTTTGTACGGTTATCGGCGGAGTTACAATTTAATTCGATAGATGTTTTTTCATCGTCCTTTAATGTAGAGCAGTTGTTTTCAATGTTTGTTGAAGGTGAAGGCACAACCGGTTGGTCGGAGCTTAGCCAGCGTCCTGTTTTGTACCTTTCCGAAGGTCGTAGAGTTACATTTTCTGACGGTAAGGAAATTACAAGAGAACGTAAAACTCTGACAGAAAATGGAGCGGTTGAAACAACAGGCTATAGTAAGTTTACCGATGGTTTGCAGCTTACAATGTTGCTTAATCGAGTATCTGACAAATCATATGCGGTCGATATAGATTTATCTGTATCGATATTTGATAGAAATGATAAATCAAGTATTCCGGCAACGGATAAATCGGAGTTAAAATCAGAAGGCTTGTTAGTACAAGATTCACAAGTGTATTATATTGGTTCATTGCGTCGCGATAATCGCAGCAATAAATCGGGTATATTTTCATTCGATGCGAATAAATCGTACGATATGATAACAATATGGCTTCGTGTTCGTGAACTTCATAGTTCACTTTAATTTAGTTACTTTTTTTTTAAGAAAAGGAGTTTGTTTATGGGTAATTTGCAAGAGTACCTGAAGGGATTTGAGTTTCAAATTTATGGTCAAATTGGTGATGTTTTACGTTTTACCGATTCGTCCAGTAATGAAACAAAATTTTACGTGCAGATATTGGCGCGGGGTAAAACGTATAATTTCGATGCCGGTTCTGAGCAAGAGTTGATTCGTTACGAAAAATTGAAGGGTCAAATATGCCGTGTTCTTGGAAAATTAGCGCGTCGCAAAAACATGGTTTTCGGCGTTGCTAGGATTTCGGTTGTTGCTGTAACAGGTGATTCAAATTGGAAAGACCCGACAGAAGAAGAATTTTTAGCCGGTTTGCAGTTTGGCGGCTGGTGTATCTTGTCAAGTAAGCGTTCCGGCAGTTATGCCGGTAACGTTTTTCAGAAGGTTCAGGTTGCCGCTTTCGGTGAAACGTTTGAGTTTGTTAATGTTTCTGATGAGGTTTATAACATGATCCCTGAGAACGTTATGTTTCAAGTTCGCGGTCGCGGTGAACCAAGGATTTCCTCCAGCGGTGTTGATGGCGTTCGCGGTTCGGATTTGGTGTTGATTCTCGATGGTGTCCGTGCTGATCCGTCGCCGTCTGCGTCTCCATCGGCTCCGCCATCCGGTCGTGAACGTTCGGCAAAAGCAGGATAAAAGTTTTGAAGGCACGGAAGCCGCTAAACTGTAACAGGTTTGGCGGCTTTTTTTGTTTGAAAATCAAACACGTAAAAGGAAACATTGTGTTTATATTTACCAGTTCGGTTTGTAGGTGAACGATAGATTATGCGAACACTTTAGTGTAGAAGTAACATTGTGCGTATAGTAACGTCCGGGCTTGAAGGTAAACGGTAAACGGAAAACGAATAAAGTGTTATAAATAATAAAACGTAACTAATATTTGAAATAGTACAAAAATAATAATGTGCATAAATATTATTAAAACAAAAAAGCAAAGTTGCAACAATAATAAATTTTGTGCATTATTACAATAAGGATGGGAGTTTTAGTAACGGATTGACAAATTTAATTTAGTAACATTATGAGGTGAATTATGAAAGCGTATCGAACAAAACAAGGAAGTTGGCAGTTGAATTACTCGGAAAACGGAGTACAAAAAACATTGTATCTTGGGAAACGGTTTGATTCCGTTTCCGCCGACAGAGTAGCGCGGCTAGTAACCGAGCTTCTTTACAGTCGTAGTCGTGGTGATGTTGTTTCCTTAGAGCTTTTGCAAAAGGTGTCAAAATTGCCGAAACGAATACGATTGTCAATAGAACGATTAGGTTTAACAACGCGCATTTTAGATTTGACGCTTGAGGAATTTTTCGGACGATTTTCAAAAACGAAAGAAAAATTGAAACGCAAAACACAAAAGTTTTATGAGGACTGGTACAAGCGTTTTTATTGTTACTTTGGTGAAGAGGTTATGGTGTCAACGATAACTTCCGAAGTAGCAAAAACATTTTCGGAATATTGTGATGACAATCTTTCACCGTGTACGATGTATCGAGGTTTAGGAGCTTGCCGTTCGATGTTCAAAATGGCAGTTTCTTTACGAATAGTAACGGAAAATCCTTTTGAAGGTATTAAGTTAGGTGAACGTAAAAATGAATCACGTCAATTTTATGTTACACGAGAATTGATAGATAAGGTGCTAGAACATTGTAATGATGACCGTGACAGGTTAATTATTGTTTTGGCGCGTTTCGCTGGTTTACGTGTTCCTTCCGAGATTGCTTCTCTCCGATTTTGTGATTTTGCTAACGATGTGATCCGCGTGCATGAGGAAACTAAAACGGGTTCCCGTGATGTTCCGTTGTTTAAGGAAGTTCGTCAAATATTTGAGCGTCTTACTGGTGAGCCAAGTGAGTTGGTCTTTCCTGGTACTTATTCATCAGAGTGGTATCCGTGGTGTATGCTTTCGGACACCATCGCACGGGCAGGATTGAAACGTTGGCAAAAATTGTTTGTCAATATGCGTTCCAGCTGTATCACTGATTTAGACGATTTAGGCTATAATGAGAAGACATTGGATGCGATATTTGGCAACAGTGCCGAGGTTCGCAAAATACATTATTTACAGTTGCAAAAAGAGAAAGCCTATAAGAAGGTTCTAGCGGATAATGAGGCGATTTCTTATAACAAGGATATTTCCAGTAACGATATAGAAAGCAATATTGAGAATTTGCTATCGTGTAAAAATCTGTTATCGTTACGTGATTTTCTTGTAAGTTATTTCGGTACGGGACTTTCTTAGTGGAAGTTATGTTTATTTTGAGTAGGCGGTTTTGTTGAGTTACATAAAATGAAGCCGCCGATTTTCTAATTTTTGTACGCCTAGTTATTTTTATTAGTAGGTAGTTTTGGTTCGGGACAAATCGTGTTTTTTTTCGTTTTTTGGTTCCGATCTGGCTTTTTGAGGTGTTTCTCTGTTTTTTTTATTATACCTATTTTAACAATATTCCTAAAAATTCCGAAATTTTTTTCAATTATTTTGCATTTTTTTTAAAAAAAGCCGCTTCTCTGGCGGCTTGAACCGCCGGCAAGAGCAAAGCGATCAGAACTCCGATAATCGCAATGACCACCAAAAGTTCCACAAGGGTAAAGGCTAATCTACCTAGATTACGGGGCCCCCCCCCCCCCCCCCCCCCCCCCCACAAAAAGATTTTATTGTGGGTGAGTGTATAATTTGAAAATA
>JAIRTV010000389.1 GCA_031254675.1 Planctomycetaceae bacterium
CCATATAGCCCCCCCCCCCTGTCTTGTGTAATTTGCCCATTTTAACATTTGGCTTTTCGCAAAAAATATTGCCAAAAAGCCGACAACACATTTCATTAAATTTTCCATTGTCATTCTCCTTAATTATAAGGTCTTACTAATTAATTGCGAAACGTTTACCGTAACGAACGGTAAAAACACGTTTCACGATCGAATTAGTTTCAAAGTTTACAGCGTAATCGAAAAATTGTCAATCGGAAAATTATCTTTTTTGACAAATTTCTGAAAATTTTCCAGAACATGTTAAGAATGAAATGAGTATGGATTAAATTGGCAAAATCTGGTAAACTTACAAATTGATTTTACGATTCCATACCAAGACCTGATTCGTTTCAAAGTTATAGAAGATGTCTCAACAGTTTTTATTAACCGATCAATCCACAATTCCATATCATGCCGAATATTGTATCAATTTTTAATAACTGTTTTTTATTGCCGGTTATTTGTATCGTGATCCTTTTGTTCTTTTCTGACAAAGGAATCAAAAAAGATCGTTGGTTCATTATTTTGGCATTTTTGTTTTCTATTGTTGGCGACTGGTTTTTGTCGCATCGGCATGGTCTTTCCAGCAGGTTTGTTAGTGGTATTGTTTGGTTTTTCTTTGCCCATCTCAGTTACCTAATATTTTGTCTGAAAAACGGTCGCATTCCGAAACGTTTTCTCCAAATTATTTTAATCGCTTATACATTGTTCTTTTTTATATTTTTGCGGCAAGGAATTTCCGAACCGATTTTATTGATTGCTGTTTTTGTTTATACGGTTGTTTCTTGTTTTTCGTTGGCAACATCATTCGGGCTTACCTTATCTTTTGCTTCCCATTGGTTTTTCTTTGCGGGAATTACGAGCCTTGTTTTTTCCGATACGATTATTGCTTGTCGGGAGTTTCTTGATTTTAACCAATATGCCTTTTTGATCCGACCAACGTATCACTTCTCACAAATTTTGATAACTGTTGCGTTGCTTTTTAAAACACAAAATGAACAACCGCCCCACAAACGATTGAAATATTAGACCATCATTTCATTGTTTGAACCGGAAACAGTTAATTCGAACCGAGAGTTGAACAAATTGAAACCGATTTTGGGTCGGACATAATTTTTGTCACGACATTTTTCTTGTTTTTCCCATGATGTTGCGTCTATTACTTTGAGATTTGTTCCGCCCAAGGCGAATCCGGCATGAGTTCGAGAAATTGGCGAAAATGTTCATTGGCTTCTTCGGTCAAACCGACCCGTTGCAGCAACTTCCCAAGATGAAACCGAACTTCAGCATAATCGGGATGATATTTCAACGCCCCACGAAAAGCCGCCGCCGCAAGTTGGTCATTACCGAGTTCCGCCAAAACACAACCCAAATTCGCTCGCGCTTCAACAAAAGTTTCGTCAAGTTCGACCGCCATAAAATATTGTTCACGCGCAGCCGTCACATCACCAAGCCGGTAAAGAAGTTCCGCAATCTGAAAATGAATGTGCGGATTCGGTCCTCCAGCTGCCAAAATTGCGCGGTACAAATCGATTGCCCCTTGCAAATTGCCTGCCGATTCCAATGACCACGCCGTTTCGCAAAGCGATTCCATATTGTTCGGTTCGGAGTCCGGCTCCAATATCGAACCGAGAATCTCCAACGGTTCAGGTTGCGTAACCGGAACCGATTCGTCTTCGACAAGAAACGGAAAATACTGTTGACCATCCTGATCCGAAAGACCTTTGTTCGTAATCAAAAAAACATTCCGACCCGAAACTTGAACCTCAACCTGTTCCGAAGGCAAATTCCGCTTGATTTTACGCAACCGATCCATCACCGCGTTTGTTGTCAAACCGGCATCCAACATATTCCGAACGATTTTCAACGGTAAAATACTTTCCGCATCAAAATAAGCCAACCGATGAACTTGCCGAACCGGAATAATCAATTGCCGTTTCTGGAGTTGGCGAATCACCGAAATCGGTACATCCGTCAACTCCGCAAGCATGGACGGAGTATAACTGGTTTTCGGCAAACCGTCTGTGTTGTGGGAATTACCATAACGATCCCAAAAAAAGGTTTCGGACACTATTTCGAGTAAACCGGCTTCAAAGGCTTCTCTTGTTGCGTCGTCGAGTTGGTCGTTCCAAAGATTCCAATCACGTGCCAGAATATCGCCTTCGCCAATAACCACAATCTGGACTTTCGGCGTCAATTTTTGTGCAACTCTTCCACCTGCTCGCCGTACCGCTTCCGCCGCTTCCTTACGATTCGATACCGCTAGTTTACCAAGAAAATAAATCGTCTTACCATCCATTTGATTATTCAATCTATAATTTTCGTCTGCAAATCATCCAACCCAACACCAAGACAAGTTCGGATTATAACAATCAACCAAAAAATAAAAAAGACCAAGTTCGAAAAGAGATCGGCACACACCTAGATAGATATAAGGAACTTCTAAAAACCTTAAAGTGAAATACTCCTGTCTTAGTGATGGTTAGCGAAAATGTCCATTAAACTGAAAGACCTTGTGTTCGGGAAAGGTCAAAGAAAAGGTTTACTTGACGATTTTCGGAATAATGCGTTCGGCTAAGGCAGCAGCGGCTTGTTGAAGAGCGGTCTTGGCAGCAATCGTTTCGGCTAAATCAACCGCAACCATCGTTTGCCGGTCAATCACAATAATTTTTCCTGTTTCACGATCAATTGCTTTGAGTTCGACTCTTGCCTTGACCGAAACAAGATTGCCGATTGGCATCCCGCGTTCGCTGAACGCTTCGCCAACAAACAAGAGGTTCGCTTTGCTTTTCTCTGCTGTTTTTTTGTCCAACACCGTAAACCCCAACTCCGTACAGAAAACAGAAAACTCCGTTTCCGCCGCCGGATCAACAACACGTTGGCTCAAATGTTCTTCTGGAATATCAATCATGATCACTGGAAGTGTTTTATCTTTGATTTTTTCTTTGAGGGTGTTGATACGGTTGTCTTGGGTTAGTGGTTTGGCGACAAGTTTTGGGGCGTCTTTGAGAATTGTTTCGCTGATTTTCCCTGCCAGTTTTTCTGCTAATTCATTGATTTCGTCGTCGGCAAGACCTTTTTCCGAAACCCCAAGAACTTGAGTTGTTTCTGTGCCGATTATTTTGGCGATGAGATAAACTGTTTTGTCGGAGCGGACAACACTTCCGGTGACAATCATTTTTGCTCCGATCAGGTTGCCGACACGCACGGCTTGGTCGGAACTGACAACACCGGAAAGGTTTAATTCTTGTTCTTTTAGCACGGTCTCGAAATTTTCGCGGTCAACGAGCAGAATTGACGGGTTGGCGGCGAGGTTGGCGAACAAAATGTCCGCAACGATTTTTCCTTGTCCGGCGACTTCCTGGCTCCGGTCTTGGAACGGCAACACGGCAACAGGATAAACAACCACATTACCTTTTCGGTCAAGAACCTGGCTGACGGTGTTTGTTGGGACATCGGCGGAAAGATTAACATTCGCAAACACAGCGAACACAATTAAAATGAACGATAAACATTTTTTCATGGTTTTTCCTTTGTTAGGGTTTCGATGAGGGATTTGAAGTAATATCGGGATTCAATGTTTCCGGCATTTTTTTCGGACAAACAGAGAAACTTCTCAATGATAATCCGACCGGACGGTTTTGCTTGAAAATCGTCGTTTTGTATGAAAACAACGTCTAAAAGTCGTGGGTTGCCGAAAACAATTTTGGATTCTCGTTGTGCTTCTAGGATTGACGATGAAGCTTTTGATTGTTGCGCGGAGTGAGGAACGAGAAAGGTTCCTTCTTTTTGCCCCTGCAATATCCAACCTTCCAAAGTTCGGTGATGCGATGTTTGTGGGAATATTGTTTGTGGATTTTCGAGAAGCTGCAAGGAAAAAATGGGGGATTCGAAATTTATTGGTATGGCACCGTTTGGGGCGAGGACGAGAACCCCGCAACCCGAAGCTGCTTTCTCATACAGCAATTCGGCAAGACCACGACTCTTTTCAAACGAAATCCCTTCGCCAACAATAATAGTTTCCGTTTCTGTTGACGCAATATCAGCGAAAGAGTTGAGTTGGCGATATGGGAAATCCAAGTTTTTCATTGCAATTGCTGTTTTGCCTTTTGGGTCGTACAGAGCAATTGGATGCCGCGTGAACCATTCGTTTCGATTCTCGAAGGGGTCTGATGAAACGATGAGAACATTCCGTACGGTTTGTTCTTCAATTAAAAGTTCCGCTTTGATTGATGTACCGGATTGAAGTGTTTCGACGTGCAGAGACCACGCAATTGATACACCGTTCTGAGTTTGTGTTGACGGTACTTTCGCTGAGGCAAGGAGACGATGACCGGTTTTGAGTTTGCAGGCGACAAGATTGTGGTTTTGCGGAAAATTGTATCGACTCTCTTCCATCATCGACAAACGAACGGTTAGCGTTTGTTTTGTCCCTGCTTCAAGCCAAAGGATCGGCAATTCGTTCTTTGCAAAGACCTTGACAGAAAACAACAAGGCAACAAAGAATAACAAAAGTAATAACGATAAATGTTTTTTCATGGGATTGGGTGTTAGGGCGAGGACGCGAAAACATCAAAGTTGCTGTTTTCGGATTTCGAGCGTGCGACATTGAGTTTATTTCCATTCGACCTTTTCTCA
>JAIRTV010000534.1 GCA_031254675.1 Planctomycetaceae bacterium
TTTTTAATTTCGGGAGAAGTTCTGTTACGGTTATCGGTAACAACTTCCGCTAAAACGGCAACTCCGCCGGGTCCGTAGCCTTCATAAATTAATTCGTCTAATTGTTCGGAGCCGAGTTCCCCAGTTCCGCGTTTGATTGCGCGGGCGATGTTCTCTTTCGGCAGGCTTACGGCTTTAGCTTCGTCAATCGCCGCACGAAGACGAATATTCGCATCAGGATCGCCACCGCCAAGTTTTGCCGCAATAATAATCGCTTTTGCCAACTTACTCCAAAGTTTACCGCGTTTAGCATCGACCAACGCTTTTTTATGTTTGATTCCAGCCCAATGTGAATGTCCAGCCATAAATATTTTCCTCTAAAAACAAATTTTTTAACAATGATTGACAACCGTTTTGATGAAATTTTACAAAAGTTCCCTAAGTATAATCGGCGAGGGGACAAAGTTCAAGCGTAACTGCATTGCCGCCTAATGTTCCAATTCTTACCTAATTTTTAGGAAAGTACATTACTGAAACTTGAATATTTTATTCGTTACGATTGAAGTAGATCAATTAATTCTTCAGCAGAAAGTTTATTGGTTTGATCTGTACCTTCGAGGAATTTGTCGGCAAGATCGCGTTTTTCGTGATGTAGGCGGACGATTTTTTCTTCGATTGTTCTCAATGTGATCAGGCGATAAACGGTAACAGGACGAGTTTGACCGATTCGATGTGCTCGGTCGGTTGCCTGATCTTCGACCGCCGGATTCCACCATGGATCCGTATGAATCACATAATCCGCTGCCGTTAAATTCAAACCGCTCCCCCCCGCCTTAATACTAATCAGAAACGCATCCGACTCGCCTGATTGGAAGACATCCACACATTTTTGGCGTTCATGCGCTGGTGTTGAACCGTCTAAATATTGATAGGAAATTCCCATATTGTCCAACTCGGTTCTCAATAAACTGAGATGTTTCACAAATTGACTGAATACAAGAACTTTATGTCGATTGTCTTTTAATTCCTGCATAATTTCGCGGAACGCTTCCAATTTCGAACTTTCAATATTACAGTTTGGTAATACAAGTTTGGGATGACAACAAAGTTGCCGTAACTGCGTCAAGGCTGCTAATATTTGTAATTTTCCTTGTCCTGAATTTTTGTTCTTGATATCTTGAAGTTCCCGAAGAGCTTTCATTCTTGCTGCTTCGTAAAACGCCATTTCCTCTTTTGACAATTCGATTTCCCGAACAATTTCCGTTCTGGCAGGTAATTCTTCCAGTACTTGCGATTTTGTACGGCGAAGAATAAACGGGTGAACCAAACGCCGTAACATATTTCGCGCTCCCGACGAATGATCACGTTGAATCGGTACCGCAAAACGATCTTCAAACGATTTTTGTGAGCCCAACAGTCCCGGATTGAGAAAACGGAACAAACTCCAAAGTTCGACCAAATTATTTTCAATTGGCGTTCCTGTCATTCCGATACGAAAATCCGCTTGCAACATTAACGCGGCTTTGGCGCGTTGTGATTCGGGATTTTTGATTGCTTGTGATTCGTCGAGAATAACTGTTGCGTATTTTTTCTTGGCGAACAGCTCTATTTCTTGTTGCAATAAAGAATAACTTGTTAATAAAATGTCACGTTTTTTTGCGGAAGTAATTAACTGGTCACGTTCTTCTTTTGATAATCCTGTTTTTCCCATAATTGGTTGAATACGTTTAATTTCCAGTGTTGGGGCGAAGCGTTTGGTTTCTCGTTCCCAATTGAAACAAACCGAAGTCGGCGCAACCACCAACGCCGGTCCTTGATCCGCTCGCAGCAACAGCAACGCCAACGCCTGAACCGTTTTGCCAAGTCCCATGTCATCCGCCAAACAACAACCAACTCCCCAATAAGCGCAACGCGCAAGCCATTGATAACCATCCAACTGATAATCACGGAGATCACCAACAAATGTTGTCGGAAAAGACGCTTGATAATCTCGCGCTTCCGCAATATGTGTTTTGATACGATTCCAAACGGAACTTTTTTGTAACGACGGAACCGCGTCAAAAAAATCTTCCAATCCGGCAGCGGCTAACGAATGAATTTGTACCGATTTTCCTTTGATATTCGATAAACGTTTCAACTCGCCAAGCCGTTTACGTAAATCATTGGTTAAAGCAAGAAATTTTTTCTCGTCCAGTTTGACGAACCGATTTTCCGTGTTTTCGTCCAATAATTCGAGAAGACGCAACAGTTCAATCGAATCGCCGTCAACAGAAATCGAACCCTCCGCCGATAACCATTCGTTCAATGACGAAAAAGCAAGATTAACGTTATTAAAAGTTATCGTCGAGGAAACCGCAAATTTTTCACCGTAAGGCCAATAAATTTCAACGTCCTTTTCCGCAACAATTTGTTTTTCGGCGGCTTTCTTTCTGCGTTTTTTCGCCGGCGCCTCGTCGGGTGTTTTTGTTTCGGAATCTTTTAATTCGGACAAAAATGTTAATGCATCAAACGGCGTTTCAAAAACATATTGGTCAGAGGAGAGTGACACGGCAGATTGAAACGTTTTGATTTTTGACACGAATTGTTCGCGTTTTTTGAGTTCTTCCGAAAGATTTCGTACTGTTTGTACTTTTTGACCGTCAATTTCGGCGATGACTCGTTCCGTTCCCACACCCGGACGATGTGCCTGACTTTCCTCGCCAAGCGGTTTGACGAAAAATTCCGCTTGAATTCCTTGACCGTTCGGAGTGAGATACAAATATAATTTCAGATCGGCAGGAACTTCGGGAACATCAGTAAATTCAATCCGTGCATCCGTTTTGACCATTAACGTTCCCGCTAGCTTTCCTAACAAAGCGGTCAACTTGGTTTCGGCGGTTTTGGGAAAAGTTTGTCCTGAAATGCCGAGAATGGTACGAATTTGCATCTCCGATTTTGAAAGTTTCACCGCTTTGAGACGCAATGGAGTTTCCGCAACAATAAAAAAATTCAAGTGTTTGTCATCAGCTACCAGATGATTGAAATATTGAGTATTTTTTGTTTCGCGAAGCGGCGGTGAAAAAGTGAGATGCCAAAGACCGTCTTTTTCCTGCATTGAAATTTCACCGTGTCCCGTCACCAATTCCATCGGTTGCGGCGGGTCGGTTGACGAAAACAATAACGGATGTCCAATAAATTTTAAAGCCGCATCGCTCTGAAAACAATAATTCATTTTACGGTAATTTTGCGGCAACACTTGAATTGAGGAACAAATATCTCGATCTTGATCGGTAAGAAACGGAAATTTGTTGATTGATTTGAACAGCTGCGATAGAGCGATTGGTTTTCCTGTTACCCAAGATTGTAGTTTTTCGCTCCAAGTTTGTTGATAAGGCACAAACTCGATGGAGTTGCCCCAAATAATTTTCTCGGAAAAATCGTTATTAATTTTCCAGATCAGCCGTGATTTATTTTGTTTTTTAACGGGAACGGATTTTTTTGTCGTAACGGGAACCAATGTTTCGAGTGATTCGAGTATCAGTTCCCATGATTTTCGTGGAGTCAACAAGTTTCGGAGCGGAACCGATTTTGATTTTGCACGAAAAGTTTCTACCCAACCGGCATCGGGCGGTTTTGCGGCGCCGAGGGCTAAGGCGGTTTCGAGCGATTCCACCGCAACCCAAGGAAGAAAGATTCGATTTTTCCATGCATGTTTTAAGAGGTGCAAATTCAGTTCCGGTTCTGTTTTGAGTTGAAACCAAATACCTTCGTAACCATACAAAAGAAGCGACAACCAAAACGGTAAAACCGAATCGCTTTGCGTATTCGAGGGAACACTTTTCAAGGGAACACGTTTTTGTTCCAGTCCCAAACCGTTTAAGCGTAGCGCAATTGTGTTGAGTATTTTCCAACAGTCGTTGAGCGGCATTAAAAACGTAACGTTTTCCGATGGCGAAGTGGTTCGCGACAAAGCGGTGTTAATCATTTTTGAGGCGCGATTCCGATCTCCGGCAGCGAGTTCGGCAAGACAATGGAGAATACCGGCAAAATGAGGAATCGGTGCATTGATCGTCCAATTTTTTATTCCTGACAATAATGGGTATATTGTCCGATACAAATTGACGGCTTCTTCGTATTTGCCGACGAGAAAAAGACGGTGAGCGCTCAACATGACGGGAGCCACGTGACCGGATAACTGATTGAGACGCGGATCGTCCAGTTTACCGGCGCAAAAAGCGTAATCGATCAAAGTAATTTGTAACATCAAATCACATTTCGGAGTGCTTGTTGTTTGAAGCAAAAGTTCCCACATATTGCCGAGTCCGGTGATTGGATTGGAAATAGTTTGTGTTAAGAAGAACCGACCAATCATGGACTGAATATCAAAACAGGTTGCCTCGAACCAAACACGGGAAGGTTCGGAGGAGCAAAAATCTTTTATTGTATTATAAAAGAGTGTTTGTTTGTTCGCATCGTTTTGTAGAATGTATGGAAAAATCTGGTGTAAACTCATCACATTATTCGTAATCATAATGTGACGCAATTCACGAATCAAATCTTCCGGTATGGTGGGACGTTCGAACGACCGTTTGCCGTAAGAATAATTGTAATGCGAAAAAAAGTAAATTCCACCGATTTTGATAAACAGCGGCGACGCATATTTTTGATACTGTTTTTTTTGTACGAGTTGATGAATAATTTGTTCGCGATAGGCGTCATTACAAATGACCGTCGTATTGCCGATTAAACGAATCCAACCGTCTTTAGCGAGTTTTTCAAAATTAATTTGGACGACATGGGGTTGCCTGGATTGCGGAGAGGCAATATTTCTGCCAAAAACAGCAACGCGAGAACTCTCAACGGAAATTCGTTGACAAAGTTCCTGAATGACTGTTCGGCGAATAGGAGCGGTGTAAATGGCTGTAAAATAGAGAACGTTTTTATCATCGTCCGCAAGAGTTTCAAAACGCTCGTTCCAATTCTTTTTTCGCGACGAGCCTGAAGAGTCAGAGGTTATATTTTGTGTTACCATATTATGTGTTGAAGTAATTTTGATCTGTTGTGAAACCGGAACCGGAATTGTTTTTTGCCGGAATTATTTTTTTGGAGTCAACTTCATACGTTGTTCATGGAAATTGCTGATAGTATAATAGCAAATCACAACATTGTAAAGAGACAACATAGGATCGTCATTGTCCATTGTATTCAAATGGGCATTCTCTAATAATGGGATTTTTTGCTTTATTTTTTTGAGTTTTTTCTTTTTTTGGAGTGATTTCCTTTTTTAATTTTTGTAATCGTTCGCGGTAATTTTCTCTATTGCGTGGAATTTTGTGAATTGTATAATTCGGTTATGACAATCTTACTTGAAAGTATTGAGTCGAAGGTATTGCGTTTGGAGCGAGAAAACGCCGAACTTAGGCGTATT
>JAIRTV010000469.1 GCA_031254675.1 Planctomycetaceae bacterium
ACTCTTTCGTACTCTTTACGATTCGGCTTTACGTTGGTCGAACTTCTTGTCGTGATTGCGATTATTGGCGTGCTAATCGCTCTTCTGCTCCCTGCTGTTCAAGCCGCGAGGGAAGCGGCAAGACGAGCGTCTTGCACCAACAAATTGAAACAATTAGCTATTGCATGTCATAACATGCACGATGTTACTCAACATCTTCCCAAAGGTCACTACCAAAAGGAGCTCTGTGTCGATCCTAAATATCGATACAATTGGCCAACAACAACGGTTACCCATGCTTGGGGAGAACGTCATCGAATCGGCTGTTTCGTTACACTTTTACCATTTCTCGAACAACAATCTCTTTACGAACCTGTCTCTCAGCAAGCTCCTACCGATATTCCACCCGGTAGTGCTGCAACCGGAAATTACTGGTACGTAAATCTTAAAACAACTTCTACAGGAATTGCAACTCCGTGGACGGCAAAACTTGATGTTCTCCTCTGTCCATCCGCTGGTGAAAGCAAAAGCTTCACCAATCCAACAGAATTAGGAGGAAATTCTTATGTTGGTTGCCAAGGTGATATTTACATTTCCAATCCGTCTCGCGGAGCATTCGCAACACAAACGAACGAAGTTCGCGGACTTGAAAGTATAACGGATGGAACAAGTAACACAATTCTTTTTTCGGAAGTTGTGATCGGTTCACCAGCGGGAGGTTCCACGAAAATGAAAGGCGGATGGGTCGAAGTTTCTAATAGTGGTAATCGCGTCAATAATTGTTGGTCTGCTCGTGGTTCCAATGGTGAATATGCTTCTGGAGCAACCATTGGAACATCCTCAAATGAT
Organism: Planctomycetaceae bacterium; assembly: GCA_031254675.1. Classification (GTDB taxonomy): domain Bacteria; phylum Planctomycetota; class Planctomycetia; order Pirellulales; family Thermoguttaceae; genus WRKP01. The sequence goes on from JAIRTV010000469.1 coordinate 829, forward strand.
CGAATCGGACGAAATTGGGCAAATTGCCATCAAGGATTTACTTTATTTTTTACGCTTTTTCCTCCCAATGGACCGAATTGTACGTTGGAAAGTAGTAATCCGAATTTTACTGACTGGCAAGGATTGTTTTCCGCAAGCAGTGAACATTCGGGCGGTGTTAACGTGTCTTTTGTCGATGGTTCTGTCAAATTTATTTCAGAAACAATTGATACCAATCCCGCCCAATATGCAACAAGTATTTCCGCAAACTATAACGCATCTTCGCCTTATGGTGTATGGGGAGCTCTCGGCTCCATTAATGGTAGCGAAAATACCACTCCATAAAATTTTCGTAAATGTTCCAATAATGTCGCCGGAAAATATTTTCCGGCATTTTCGAAATTAAATTAAAACTAAATTGAAACAATGAAAAAATATTATTTGATCACAATTCTGTTAATTTCGCTACTTTTTTTCGGATGTTCGACGAAAACTTACACCGGATCAAAAACACATTTTGTTGATGGTACTATTATGTTGGACGGAGTACCACTTGAAGGTGCTAATATTCGATTTCAACCCAAAGACAATATCGGCGAAACAGCTATTGGAAAAAGTGTAACGGCAGGAAATTTCAAACTGAGTTCGGTACAAGGATTACCGGAACAAGGAGCTATGGCAGGAACTTATATTGTCATCGTTTCAAAAACAGAAACCAGCCTGCTTTCAAAACCAAACATTGACCCCGTTTCCGGTGACCCCATAACACAAATTGCAAAAGAATTGTTACCGGCAATTTATCAAGACCCTATAAACACACCACTTAAAGTAACAATTAAAGAAGGCGAAAATAAAATCCAACTCGATTTAAAAAGTAAACCGTAATCTGTAATTAACAATTTTTGTAATATTTCAGTGGAATTTTATTTTTTGTTCATCGTAACGTCCATGCTTGTTCCGACGGAACAAGCATGGATATGTCGTTTCAAAATCTAGGCGAACCTTCCGACAACAGATAGCGGTTCGCAATGGGGCATCTCTAAAAATCCCTGTTTCGGTGTAGTTGTCACGAATCATTTTTTCATTACAATAAATTTTCAGTTGGATTTTTCCATTAATCGTTTCATTGATTCTGCGTTGACGGAAGCGGTGAAATCCACTTCAAGTTGACAAGTATCAATATTCACCGCTCCATTAATGTTCACCCGTTGACGCCCCGAGTTGGACGGCAATACCGCTACCTCACCACGTTCAAACCACTAACCATAAGCCGGATGATTATTGTGTTGCGGATGAACACCGTCGCAAAATACTCTTGTGTTGAGAGTGCGGTTAGCGAAAAGGTCTAACCAATAAACAAAAAGAGTAAGCGTTCACGGTAATTTTCTCTATTGCGTGTTTTTTTTGCGATTTGTATAATCCGGTTATGACAATTTTACTTGAAAGTATCGAATCGAAGGTGTTGTGATTGGAGCGAGAAAACGCCGAACTGAGGCGTATTAATGCCGAGCAAACGCAGATTAATGTTGATCAGGCGCAGACTATTTCCGAGCAAGTGTGTCGTATCAATGACCTTCTTTTGCGTATTGAGGAACTTCTTTTGGAAGTCAAATCTCTCAAGAAAAATTCACGCAATTCGTCTAAGCCGCCTTCTTCTGATATTGTCAAAGCCCCGTTGGATAAGTTGCCTCGTCAAACGAAGCGTAAGATTGGCGCCCAACCCGGTCATCCCCAACATCTTCA
>JAIRTV010000511.1 GCA_031254675.1 Planctomycetaceae bacterium
ATGTGCCGACGAAATTTTTTACTTTACGTTGTCGAGTTTGACCCAATGTTTTTCGGCGGCGGAGATTGCGGCGGCTTCGAGAACACGTTGCGTTTGGTAAGCGTCGTTGAAATCGGGGAGCGGAACAGTTGGTGTTTTGCCCGCCAATTTCAGTGTAATATCGTACGCCATACTGGTAAAACAATGTTCATAACCAATGAGATGGGCATCAGGCCAATAATTGGCAACATAAGGATGATCGCCGCCATGTGTACACATAATTGTCGTCCAACCTTGCACCGCACGTGGTCGTGTTGCGTCATAATATTGCAACGTATTCATGCTTTCAAAATTGAATTTGAGCGATCCCTTGGTTCCGTTAATTTCAAAACCGTTGGCGTTTTGATTACCGGTTGCCTGCCGAGCCGCTTCGTAAGAACCAACCGCGCCGTTGTTGTATTTAACGAGAAACAGAACAGTGTCATCGACGGTCACTTCGCCCATTTTGACACTTCCGGCGTCTGCTTTTGCGTAACGCATTTGTTCGTCGGTAACAATTCCTTTACCGGAATCCTGTTCGATAATTTTGCGTTGTTTGACGAATGTTTCGGAAATGGCTCCGCACACGGTATCAATTTCGAGACCGGTAACAAATCGGGTCATGTCAATAATGTGTGCGTTCAGATCGCCGTGGGCGCCGCTTCCGGCAAGCTCTTTCTTGAACCGCCACGCAAACGGAACCGATTCATCCGCCCAATCTTGAAGATAAGTTGCACGAACATGCCGAATTTCACCAAGTGCTCCCTCTTTGACCAACCGATGAGCAAATGCCACTGCGGGTGCTCGGCGATAATTGAACCAAACAAATGTTTCGACATTGGCTTGTTTTGCGGCTTCCGCCATTTCACGTGCTTCGGCTAAAGTTCCGGCAATTGGTTTTTCGCAGGAACAAGGTTTTCCGGCGGCAATCGCTGCTTGAGCGGGCGGCGCATGCATGAAATTAGGCGTAACAATATCGACAAGATCAATTGACGATGATTTGATCAAAACTTCCCAATTGGTCGCGGCGTGTTGCCAACCCCATTTGTCTGCAAAAATTCTCGGATTCTCTTCCGGCATGCCGTAAACGGTATGTTTTACTGGTTTGAGCGGCGGATCGAAAAATTTGTTAACCTGTCCCCAAGCATTTGAGTGAGAACGTCCCATAAAACCTTGCCCAATTAACGCAACATTAAGTGTGTCTGTCATAATACTTTTTCTCCTTAGTCGGACTGACCAAAAATGGAACTAATGATAATTTTTGAACGAAACGTGTGATCAAAAATGATCGGTAAAAGTTACCGTACCCAATGCGGTAACCAAACAAAGAGTAACTATTCTACCGAATACCCAACACCATTTCAAGTATTCCAATGAATCCAATCAGTACGGAAAACATTTTCAAAAACATCGCTAATATTGTTAATATCGCTAAAAAGAAATGCTGCTTTTTTGCAACATAAAAAAATGGCATCCGGTTGTTTTGGGCAACTGGATGCCATTCACGAAACACAAGAGGGAAGGCGAAAAATTTACCAACCGTACGTTAAGCCGATGTTACCGGTGTGGAGAATTTGTTGTCCATTGATGTAGGCGTCATAACTTCCGAACAGCCGGACATTATTTTTGTCGTAGTTGAATCCGGTACCCAAAATTGCCCAATCGCGTTTTGCGTCATTGCCGCGAACGGTGAATTTCGCTGTTGAGCTGAAATTGGTCAGACCTGGATTGGAAAATTCTGCTGTGAAGTTGGTATAACTTCGGAGAAATTCATGCATCCAGATTGCGTTACCGTAAAAGGACAGACTGCCATTGTGGAAGTTTTTGGCATTTGTGCTTAAGCGGTTACCGAGTAACGACCGAACACTATGACCGTCTGTTGATTTTGCGACGAGATTCAAACTGTTGGCGCCGTGTTCAGTGAATCCATCTTGTTGACTGCCGACGTATTGCATTCCGAAAAATGGTTGCAAGATTCCGTAGCGATTTTTGAATTCGAGACCGTGTTCGAGGTAAACGGTTCCGACAATGGCATCGTGTTTATTTTTTGTTTTTCGGTTGACGAAGGATATTGTTCGTTCGGTATCGTAGTTGTTATTTCCGAGTCCGCCGCTTGCCAAGAAGTAACCGGTTTTCATTCTTTTGTGGAGATAGAGACCGGCTAAAAATTCTTTGGATTTGCTACGTTCTAGGAGTTCGCTGGATATTTTTCCTTCGCCGTAGGACGCAAACAATCCGACGCGAAGATTACGTTTATATAAGCGATCCACACCGATTATTGTTCCGGCAAAGGATTGATCATAACCGTAAGCGTTATTGTCGAATTGTGTTTCGCCGCCGATTCCGTAACCGAGTCCCCAAGCGTTCCATATCAGCACGTTATTTGTTGCGCAAATGGAGTCGCAAGGGTTACAAGCGTTTGTGTTACTGAAAGCGTTGCGGCGTAGAACATCGGCGAGAGTGTTGTTGACAATGCTTGTGTTTTGAATTCCGGCGTTGGCGATTGTTCCATAAATTGCGCCGTTCATTTGGTCAAGTGAAAACTTGGCGGCAGCAGAAATTCCGGTGCGATGTGCCATTCCTGCGTTTAATTGATCGAGTGCGACCAAAACATTGAAAAAGTCGCCGTTTGGATCGGGATCAAGACCGATTTCGTCAATGTAATTACCGAACAAAACCTGATTACGTGTATCGCCGAATTTTCCGTAATAATATTCACGTTGAACATCCAACCAATACGATTTTGTATCGTGATCGGCAAGAAAATCGAACAAAAGAATATCTGCCGGTTCATTAACAGTCAAAGCGTTGTTGACAATTAGATCGCCGTTGTTATCGGTATCGAGGAAGGTGTAATGCGTATTACCGACATAACGAGCGGGAGTTGGTGTTTTTGTTTTATCGTTACTTGGTGATGCGACGTGAACTTCGCCGCCGTTGATGGTTGCGGTTCCGGCGTTGACATCGACAAGATCGTTATGTAATCCTGCAAACGGTTTGCTTGGATAGTGGGATGGATCGAGTTCGATGGCAAATTTTCCTGTTGCGTTATTGACAAACGCACCAACAACCGTCAACGTACCAATCGAATTACCAGGTGAAATAGTTCCGTTGTTAATGAAACCGTTTTTCGTGGTTGCTGTTCCGACTCCAGTTACAAGTCCGTTTCTGTTGTTAAACAGCTCGGCATTGATATTACCGTTGACTTTAATACGTCCGTCGTTCAAACCGTTATGACCAATCGTGACAGTGGAATCAGTCGCAATATTGATATCGCCTGTATTTGTTGCATCTCGCGTAACATTTACTGTTGTAAATTGTTCGATAAGTCCTGAGTTGGTCAAATCAACTCCGACATTAACAGTTTTATTATCAACGATTTCTCCCGTGTTCTTCAGACTCGCATCGGTTTTAAGTGTAACGACATTTCGAATCACATTGGAGTTATCAATATCACCGGTAACATCAACAAGAGTTGCCGTATCAACAGTTCCCTTGTTGGTGAATTTCTCGGCAACGTTGATTGTTGCGTTGTTAATGAGTTGACCGGTTGCGGCATTGTTCAAATTCGCTGCCGTTTGGATTGTCGTGACATTTTGAATCACATTGGAGTTATCAATATCACCGGTAACATCAACAAGAGTTGCCGTATCAACAA
>JAIRTV010000574.1 GCA_031254675.1 Planctomycetaceae bacterium
AACAGGAATTGGTAGGTACCGAAAACAATTGGTACCCGCCAAAAAGCGAAAATTGAGATATAGTACAAAAATTGCGGTTAAAGGAATAAATATAAGGAAGGGAAAATAAACCAATACGCTTAGAAAAAACAACTACTGTTCAACTGCAAACTGAACTGGAAGTTTTAATATGGGAATATCGTCAAGACCGGTTTCAAGCGTAATCATCGCAACATTTTCCTCGTCCGATTTCAAGAAATTACAAACCGGAGCGTCTGTCGGAACTTCAAGCGTCAACGAATACAAACGCCGTCGAACCGATTCGCCGCCAAGATCACGCGGCTTCGACACAACCGCTCGCAACCACACCGGTCGAATTTCTTTGAGTTTCAGATCCGCACGAAATGCCGCCGTTCCCGTAAATTGGATCGAAATATCCTTGACTATTTTCTGCCCAATAACCGTTTTGCCCAACAATACCGAACCCGTGTCTTTGTTAAAACCCGAACCGGCAATCGTTACGCCGCTACTGGCAACTTGTCCACGAACCGAAAGTTCAAAAGTCGGTTCGCTGGAATAATTCGATTTGAAAAAGAATTTCTCCTGAAACGTCCCAACCGGCAACCCCGGCTTTACGGTAACACGACCTTCATAAACAGATACAGCATTTTTTCGCATGGCATCGGCTTGATCGGCTTCGTTCAACTCCGAAGGTTGCAAATGAAATTCAAAATGGTCATGATCATTCCATTCGGGATTTTCGAGTTGGAGCGGAGTCTTCTCAAAACCGTAAAAACGAATCAACGCCGAACGAGATTCCGAAGCTGGAATTGTCGGAAAGAAAACCGAACTCGGATTGACCACAATCGGCGACGTAAAAATCCCCTTCACCGAAAGAATTATTTCACGATTTTCAGGATCATTGGTGACAATCGTCCCTCCTTGTTGGTAAGGTCCGGTCATGGCTCGCTCCGCATCATAACGAACCGTCGCAATCGCTGTTTCACCAGGTTTGAGACTTTTCGACGAAAGATCAATTCCCGTACAAGTACAAGTCGTCCGATTCACTTCAAGCGTCAAAACCGCTGTACCCACATTTTTAATCGGAAAATCGTGTTGCCCTTTTTCTTGAACTCCCTTGATGCCAAAATCATAAACAGCATTCTCAACAAATGCTTTCGCGTTTGGATTGGACGCTTTCGCCGCAGCTTCCAACACAATATCAGCATGCTTTTTATATTCCAGTTCGGGATTCCAACCGTTAATCGTAAGCGCAGAAATCGATGTCCCCACACCAACCAACATCCCAAGAATAACCGAAAAAATAATAAGAATTAACGTTAATTTCAAAGAAGACATAATAACAATCAATCCAGAAGGATTTTCTCCGCTAAAAGTGAAAGCTATTTTATTGAACCAAACAGCACAACTCGAATAGTTATTAGTAGAACGTATTCAGATGTTCCCGTCAATCAGGCAACACCAAAAAATTGCCGCAGTTCCAAAACACAAAACAATTACATTGACTTCAACTTTTTCCCGTTGTTTGGTAATATTGTGTGAGATACGATCAGTTTTATGTTATTTTGTAACAATTCATTCGTCTCATTTGACAATTTATGGAGAATTTAAAATCAAAAATCATCCGCTATCAAAATTCAAAATTCAGAATTCAGAATAATGTCAATGCCGCTGCACCGGCAAGTCCGGCACAATAACCAAGTCCAGTTTGTTCCAGTTTGACGGACGGGTTGGCATTGCGAAACAACCGCGAGCGAAATGATTTTTCCAGAGACGGCAAAAGAAGATCAAACGATTGTGCAACACCCCCACCAAAAAGAACCGCTTCCAAATTCAACAGATTAACAGCATAACTTGCCGCTTTACCAAGCAACATGCCGGTTGTCTCCATCACCGACAAAGCAATTGTGTCGCCGTTCCGTGCTAGTTCGGCAACTTGTTGCGCTGTGTAAGACGGTACAACCGAAGCCGATAAAGTTGGATTCAATTTTTGCTGCTCTCGAAACCTCCAAGCATATCGTTTGGCAATTCCTGGTCCTGCGGCTTCGGCTTCGAGACAACCAAAATGACCACAACCACATTGAATTGGCGGTTGGCAACCGTCAACGAAATCCATCACGCCAAAATGTCCAATTTCCGCCGCCGCACCAAAATGTCCCGAATAAACTTTGCCGTCCAAAACAAGCCCACCACCAATACCATTGCTAACTGTTATCCAAAGAAAATCGTTCAAGTCTCGACATTTTCCGAATTTTTTTTCTGCCAATGCACAGGCGTTGACATCATTTTCGATGGCAATTGGTTTATTGCCGTACTGTTTAGAAAGAATTTGGGCTATTGGAAAATCGCGAATTCCTGAAAAACAAGCATAAACCCAAATTCCGTTATGCGGATCCGCCAAACCAGGAATAGTAACACCAACACGTTCAAAAGTGATATTTCCCAATTCCGAAACGGCATGATCAATCAAAGTGAGTAGTTGTTCTTGCCGACAATCTGCCGCCAAAAGACGATGTGTTTCCGAAATGATCTCGAATCGTGAATCATCGACAACTAACAATGCGGCAATTAATTTAGAACCGCCAATATCTAACGCAAGGACATTCATTTTCTGCAACAGATTCTACAACAGAGCTAATCTCGTGGTCGCACGGCTCCGGTCAAACCGGCGTAATCAACTCGATCTTCGGGATGCCAAAGCGGTAAACCTTTGCGAACTCGTTCTGCTAAAACTTCCAACTTTGCCGGAGAACCCGCCGGTGCATCTGTTGGGCGAAAATCTTCGGTGACAACAGGAACAAATTCTTCATCGTGTCCCGTTTCCAATATTGTATCAAATACATTTTTCATACGCCAACCTCTTGTCTTCTTTTCGCCCCCTCGGCGAAGTTAATCGTTGATAAAATCGAAAAAATCAATTGAAAACTCAATCACAAAATACTAGTCCTAATCCAAGCGACTTGTTTGAGCAAATCCTCAACTCTCGTACCGAAACAGATTATTCGGATTTATTCAACATCACAACTTTTGTTGTTCGAAGCGATGATGGTTATTGATTTCATTGCTTATGGTTGTGCCAAGTGAGGACGCCGTTTTTCCAGTGTTTTTTGAAGTGCGATGACAGACCGACCAACACAAATCATTGTGACGAGCAATTTTGTAGAAATTAAATTTGTCGAAACGAATTTAATTTACCTCTGACGTTATCGGTTAATTCCGAACATCAACTTGAGAGGGAAAATCACGTTTTTCAACACGATTCATTGCTGCCGTGCGGCGCATACCATTAGCACACGGCACTAATTATAGTAAGACACGAAATGACCGTCAAGAGATATTTTTTCTCAAAAAATAAAATTTTTATTTTTTGGGGAAAAATTCTCTTTTGGTTTGAAAAATTGATTTGATTGAGTAAGTATTCTAATTCAATTTTTCTTTAGAGCAACCGCCCCCGTGTTGATAATTTTGAATTTTTTCCCAGTGTTTTCCGAGTGATTGTTAATTTGGGCAAATGAGGTAAGCAACTTTTCAGCAAACAAGATAGGCGAGCTTTCGCCGACGGTTTTCCACAGTTGCGTCGGCAATAGCCGACTCGAACCAGTGTTCGGACAGAAATTGGAAAATCGGCTCAACTGTTGCTGCTTCAGATGAAAAAACTTCGGCAAAGGGTTGCTCACTTCAGAACGGTTCACCGAAACAATAATAATCTGAAATTTTTACTCATTCTAATGACCGGTCTGTGAACTGTGAGTAGTAGAAAATTTGTTAAATTAAAAAACACCGCTTGACATTTTATTCTGTTTAACATAAACTATAAAACTTAGTTGATTGTGGTACGTATTTTTTGCCGTGTTGTTTTTTCGGCGAACGCATCACAATTGTTTCGGCAAAACCTTGTAAAATAAGGAGAATGACGAAGGAAAACTTCTTTAAAAGTGTGAATGGCTTTTTTGCAATTTTTTTAGTGAAAAGTCAAATGTGAAAATGGACAAGTTGCGTAAACCAGGGGGGGGGGGGCTATATGGAGTGAAAAGTGGAGAACGGATGGTGGAGAGTGTTCGGTTTTTCGGCGTTTTTCCGTAAAATTCTCAACTAGTTCACATTCTTTGCGATTCGGCTTTACGTTGGTCGAACTTCTTGTGGTTATTGCGATTATCGGTGTGTTGATCGCTCTTCTTTTGCCGGCAGTTCAGATGGCACGCGAAGCAGCACGGAGAACACAATGTTCAAATCGAATGAAACAAATGGGTCTTGCCATCCATAATTTTCACGATTCTTTGGGTGGGATTCCACCGGCAATGGTTGCTGACTTTCGAAGATCGACAATGTGGGGACTTCTCTATCCTTTCATGGAACAGACCGCATTGTACGAACGTCTTGTTGATCCTTCTCCCTGGTCAACCGGCGGTTACATAACGATTAACTCGTGGTGGAACAAAATGCTCACACAGGAAGAACGTCAAGCATTTGGCTCCTTTACAGGATATCAGTGTCCATCGCGAAGATCAGGTTATTGGGCTAACGAATATGCCACAGATAACAATGACAACAATCAAGATAGCAATGCATCAGGACCACAAGGAGATTACGCTTTTATCTGTTCAAACGCAACAGATAATTGGTGGGATCTCTCTCTTGTTAATGGTGTTCGCAGTCCATTTCGTACTGCTATCTATACGTTGGCTTCTTCTGCCGGTACAAATATTACTTGGGAACCTCGTGATACATTTGCTTGGGTTTCTGACGGATTGAGTAATCAATTTTTTATCGGAGAAAAACATATTCCATTGAACCGTCTTGGTATCTGTCCCAATGCCGCCTATTCTTCCACCAATGCTGCCAATACCCGTAATATGGGCGAATGCAGTTATTTGAGAGGTCAGTCGGCAAGAACGACTTCAGCTGCCAGAACATTAGCCTCCTACGAAGATTATGCTGTTTCCGGCATGACCCGATATGCCATTAATGCGTATCCGATTTGCAGACCAAGTGATTATTCCGAAGATAATGATCCTCCTCATACGGCTTATCATTCGGCTTACCGAAGTATTGGCTTTGGAAGTTACCATCCGGGCATTTGCCAAATGTTACTCGGAGATGGTTCCGTACGAGGTGCCGCCGTAACGACAACAACAAGAATTCTTCAAGCCTATTCTTTTGTCAGCGACGGCGAACAAGCTGCATTACCATAGAGGTTGAATTAGTTACCTACTTTATGTTAGCGTTGCAACATTGTTATGTTCTATTCATCTTGCTTTGAAATTATGTTTTAGTTTCAATAAATGTATTCACCAAAATCGTCTCGTTGTGTTGAAAATTTGTTCAATATTTCGAATTGAAAATAATGAAATGTTTATTGATTCTATTTCGAGTTATCAAAACAAAAAACAAATTTGAAGTGAGATGAATAGACTTTGCTGAAATTTTCTCCTGCTTATTTTTTACAATATTTTACCAACAATCTATCAAGTAATGTTGCGGCAAAATAGTAAGAAAATCAAAAAAAATCCCTTCCTCAGCCGAAAGATACTGAAGAAGGAACTTTTTTGAAGTTGAAGGCGGAGTCATTTGTCCACAGTCCGACCTTTACTCCCTTCACACTACCAACCTCGAATCGAATTTCAAAAGGCAATGAACATAATCAACGTATAGTTGTTATCAATTGCCAACAATCCATAAACAACGAATCACGGAGCAGTTAACGGAACAATAACAATGCTTGTGTTACCGAATCTTTTGTTTCGGACAAGCAATTTCATTTCTCGCCCTGCCGCATCAATTGCATCGGAATATTCTTTTTCGGACGTTATTTTTTTGCCGTCGATTGTCAGAATAATATCGCCAACTTCCAAACCGGCTTTCGCTCCGGGATAATTCTTGTGAACATCCGTAATCACAACGCCATCTCCATTATTGTTCGCGGCTCGAACACCGAATTTAATTTTTTCTTCTGTCGAAGAAGGTGTTGCAGTGGGAGATGTTGTTGTCGTAGCGGTTTCTGTCGGTTCGGGACGATTGGCTCGCAAAGAAGGAAGTGCTGTTGAAAACGGATTACCCGCAAAACCATTGACCGTGTTGTCCGGATCAAGCGCAGTAAAGTCTTCATGTGTTCCCTTCTCTTGGTCATTTTGAGGACGAATCACATTAAACGTTTCTTGAATCAGTTTGGTAATCGTTTTTCGATCCTCATCAGTCAACGCGATTTCTTCATCCGTGACACCCGGAATCAAGGAATCAAAATCGTTACCGCGAGGATAAACTGCCGAAAAGATATCCGAACTATAATCATCTTGCCCAAGAGTTAACAACTTCGGTGATTGTGAAACTTGTTTCAGACCACTGAAAACCGCACCGTCAACATAAATACTCTCAAAAACCAATCCCGTTCCGCGTGCAATGTACGGAAATAATCGGAACCAAGACAATCCTTTGTTTTTATTCGCATCAAGAATTCCGGAAAACGCTTCCGTAAAACAGCCAACTCCTGTGTCGGAAGGCAATGATTGTTGATTAGGACTTGACGAAATAATATCCACCACCCCTGTACTTTGGAAAAACAACGAGAAAAATAATGGAGACGTTTTTTTCTCTTCTATTGTTGTAACTTCCGGTTTTGTGGTTTCGGTTTGCGCTGTTTCCTGTTTTTCGGTATTTGTTTCCGATGTCTTTTTTGTTTCATCCGGTTTATTTTCCGAATTGTTTTGTTCGGAATTTTCGGCTGTTTCTGAAGTAGGTTCTTGTTCGGGTTCCGGTTTTACGGGAATTTCTTTTCCGTCACTTAAATCGGAAATCAAAACATTCAACCGACAATTCTTTTTTGCAAGAGCTGACCGTAATTCCGAACGATACAATTCTTCCTTACCATTGCTCAATTCAAAAAAAGAACCGTATTTTCTGTCCAATTTTCCTTTGCCCGAAAAATACAAACAGATCGCATCTTGTGATTTGATCGGCAAATTGGAAATGGTAGAAAAAATGGTTTGACGAGTGATCTGGTCAGCCGGAATTTTAGTTACAGCAAAAGCACCGGAAGCAATGTTGTTTTTGAACAAAGTTTCAATGACTTCGCCGTTTTTCTGAGCAACTTGACCGGAAACTTCCTCCAATTTGTCATCGGTTACAATAACAACATAGAGTCGTCCTAAAGTCGCCCAACTTTTGCTTTCATCGGGTTTTGAAGTGGTGGTTGGCGTAACGGAAGGTGCTACGGTTTCCTCTTTGTCGGATTGTGCCTGTAAACATGAAGTTACAAAGGCAATCACTGTGAGGAGAACAAAAATACGAAACTTAAATTGAGTGAACATAGAATGTCCTTTCTGTAAAAGTGGAAAATCAAGGGAAACAAAAATTTGATTCGATAAACAACGGTATCACATTGTTATTTTGTGCGCCACGACGGAGAATGATTGGTTGGTCATTCTGTTGTCGATCGTAATGTTGATGATTCGGAAGGAACAACATAACGTCCGATAAACAATGGAACTCTATTCGTATTGTCCTGAATCAGGAACAAAAAAGGATGATCCGCACGAAAAATGATTGGAGCCGTTTCAGAAATATTTGCACTTTTCGGTACAATATTCATTCCGGTTCCGGCAACCGCTTCCGTACCCGATTCGTCAACTCGAATCAATACTTTTTGAATCATCCGATCAACATAAAGTCCTTCAAACGAGCTTATGCCGGAAAAATCAGCTTTTTGAGAATCAAACACGATACCAGCACCCATCGCCGTCAAAACAGATTTCAAATCAATCTCTGATTCAATCTCAAAAATCGGCAATGTACATTCAACCCGTTCCAAAATCATTTTATCAGTCAATCCTGTTATAGATAATTCGTTCAACGATCTTTCAATCTGATCCAGCATTGTCGTTTCATTTGGTAAAACAATAATCATGGAACAACGGTTTTTTTCGTAAGGAAGTGCAACAGCCTGATACAAATCGTTTTTGATATAATTAAGCCGTAACGTATTTTGCATCAAAGGAACTTCGACAGTCTTGTCTTTTGTACAATAAAATGTTCCGGTTTTTGTTGCCGATTTATTGAACGGAAACGCCCATTTTCCTTGAAAATTCAACGTATTGACCAAAACGAGTCGCGATTGCGGATCAAGTGTTTCAAATAATTTTGTGATCCGATTTTCGGTTGCAGCGGCAATCCATGCGTTGATTTTTGTACATTCACCGGCGGCATTCTTGGTAAAGTCCGATTCGGTGACATTAACATCAAACAACGTTTGTAACGTTACGGTATAAGCGGAACGAATCGGAAAGCCTTTTTGTATCCACATTCCATTGGCGGAAACCAATGGTAATTCTTTTTCTTTGTTTTTCGGTAAATGAAACCATGTTGTCCGTTTGGTGGCTTGCGATGAAGGAACAAAAAGATTTTGAAGCGACTGTTTGGTTTCGCCCTCCGCTCCAAACATCAACATCTCACCAAGACAAGATGCTCCATACGGTGAAACGACCGTATTATTTTTTACACTGGTTTCTGTACCGTTTTGACCACACACTGTCCGATAAAAACTGAACAGAAAATCGTTTTCCAGTTTGTTTTCCGATTGAGTTTTTGTTGTGTTTTGTTCCGGACATGATTCCGCAACATTTTTATCAACACTTTTTGCTGGAGTTACCGTTTCCTGTTTTTTTTCGGTATCGGACAGTGCGAGCATTGTCAGGGTTGAAGCGGTTAATAATAACAATATCGCGTACAAAAGTTTATTGTTTAACATGGAAAATCTCCTGTAATTTGAAGGATAAAATTGGATAAAGATTGTTGTTTCGGGAATTACCATCCCAACTCAATGGTCGGTGTCATTGTTTTACCGTCTCGTATATTGATTAATTTGACTTGCATTTTTTTTCCTGATGCGTCAACAGCGTCGGAATAGTCTTGTTCTGTATTGATAGTTTTACCGTTGATTTCCAGAATCACGTCTCCCACTTCCAATCCGGAACGTTCTGCCGGCGAATCACTGATAATTTCCAACATACGCATCCCCCCCCCTTGATGCTGCGCCGCACGAACTCCAAAACGATAACTCTTTTTTTCGTCAGACGAATCTGTTACAGCTGGAGGCGACGGCAAATTTTTTCCAGGATAATCAGCAGCAACAATAGTTTGAGACATTTGACCGCTTGGCGTGTGACCATTCGGATAAAGTTCTTTGAAGGCTTCATCAACTTTTGTGGATAATTCCGTAATAAGTTGATTCCAATCCATTTGGGCATTGTCTTTATTCACTTTCATCAGGTCAACCAAAGGATAAGTGAAACACGAACCACGATTGCCAACTTTTTTGTTATCACAAAAAGAATATTCACCGAGTTTGGACGACGTAATATCAACAACTCCTTTACAATAAATAAAAAGAGATTTGAACAACGGCGATATTTCTTGTGGAAAAACCGTGATTTCACTTTGCCGTTCCCGAGCAACACTATCAACCTGAACGTTACAACAATCGGTCAACAGAATCGATAAACGCGGTGATTTTTGTACAATATGTTTCAACAATTCCGATCGGTACACATTACCAAGACTTAACTGCAAAAACTGTTGTTGATTTTGACGGTCAAAGGCTCCATGACCCGAATAGTAAAAAACAAGCGTGTCTTCATTGGAAATGTCCAGCGAATCGACCGTTTTGAAAATATCCGATTCACGCATTTCTTCGGCGGGAATTGTTACGATATTTAATTGGGAACACGGAATATTAGATTCAAATAACTGTTTGACATTCCAGTGATCAATTTTTGTAATCGCTCCGACACCTCCGGAGGCATTCGTATCGGCTGCAATAATAAGATGAATCTTTTGCGCAACCGCTTGTTGTGTACTCGCCATTACGGCTAAAAAGAACAGGAAAACAAGGCAAAAATATTCTTGCCGAAAAATTTTTGATGATGTCTTTGAATATGTCATGGGAGTAAATTCCTATAAAAACGGTTGTAAAAAAATAAATATTGGAACTAAAAGAAAATCAAAACCACAACAATAACAAAACAAAAATAAATTTCCGAATTTCCTTGTTTACGAATAGGTGCGGTTTTGATTCAGTATTAACGCGATATTGACTCAGTTTTGATTCAGAATATTGATTCAAATATTGGTCTATTCAAAAGGGGAACGTTTCCGCTCCCCTTTTTCATCCGGTTCCTAGAACCGATTACCAGCGCCATTGTGGACCACATTTATGAAGAGAGAGTTGAAGTTGACCCACACCGTTGTCCGAGAAAAGATAAAGGGCAGCGTCATCAATATTCGTGTAACATGCACGGTAATTAACGAATGTTACGTTGGTAACAGTTGTAACCGGAATATAGTTATAAACGCGATTAACGTATCGGCAATAGTAAAGCGGTCGAATATAACGCGGATAGGATATGTAGTAACGAACTCGCGGACATTTCGTTACGCCATCATTGTATTCTTTATCCGCTAATCCAGCTTCATTCATTGCAGAAAATTTTGTGAGAATTGATTCATTGGAAATTTCGGCACCTTTATAAACACCTTGCGAACTGGCAGCAATAACAGTGGCATTGGTTGTCGTATTCGTTGTTGTATTGGTGGTTGTATTGGTTTGAGCAACAATAGAGGCAGCAACAGCAGCCGCTTGCGGAACTTCCGTACGAATACCTTCCCAATCCGCTTTGGTAACAACAATCGACATAAATTCGGTGTTATGATTGCCGTCCATTTGGAACGCTACCGGCAAACGAGTGTCTTCACCCGGTTTGAGAGCCCGAAAACTAGCAGGAAAACGTTCATCAGGATAAGCCCGTTTCGATTGACTGACACCAGGATAATTCTGATACAGTGTTACATAAACCGGAACCGCAGAAAGAACATGAACGTAAAAAACTTCGTTCGGCGCCCAACGATAATACTTTGGATTAACGTAACGTCCGTTCGATAATTCGAACCAAACTTTAACAGCATTGGTACAACCGCTAACAGCACCGTTGCCGTTGGAAAGTGGAACGGAAACTGGAGCAATCACATTAAATTTGGTTGTTCCATCGTCGTTTTTGACAACGGCGTCCGGCGCACTCAAGGTTTTCTTGACATTTTCTGTCAGTTGAGCAAACGCTTTCACCGCAGCATCGCGGTCTAAGTCGCCCACATCGTTCGGATCGGGAACATTTTGAGCAAAAAGTGTACTCACTGTCACGATCAACAAAAGGGAAGCAAAGGTAAGTAGTCGTTTCATGGTTTTTTTCTCCTAAAAAAGTAGAAGTGGTTAATAATTTACGTTCTTCGGAACGCCTTATACTTACTCATACCGTTTTAAGTAAAACTACCGACAAAAAAGCGAATCAGTATTTTCACCGCATTTTACCGTATTTTTAATGTGGAGAGAAAATTTTGTTTCGTTTTGAAATTGAACATCTTGCCCGTGCAAACCTCAATCACGAACATAAAGCCCAGATAATTTAGACTGGATAATAACAACAAATTGATCTTGTTCTAAAAGAACAAATTAGATAATATACGTTGAACGGTTATTCGTTTGCTGTTCTATTGTTTTTCCAATCAAGAGTCATAGTCAATATATATAAGGATGTAATCATGTCGGATGTTCTTTCGTTAGGCAAACAAATATTACAACAAGAATCTCTTGCGATTCGAGAATTGGCAGAAAGTCTTGATGAACGGTTTCTTCAAGCGGTTTACCGGATTCTTTGTTGTGAGGGCAATGTGATTGTCTGCGGAATTGGCAAAGCTGGGCTGGTTGGGCAAAAAATTTCCGCAACTCTCGCCTCCACCGGAACTCCTTCGCATTTTCTTCATCCTGCCGAAGCAATTCATGGTGATTTAGGCAAAATAGGTAAAAAGGACATTGTTTTGATTCTTTCCCAAAGTGGTGAAACCGAAGAAATTGTTCGGATTTTGCCGTTGATTCGTCAGTTTCGGGTTGAAATTATTGCGATTACCGCTTCAGAACACAACACGTTAGGACGCAACGCTCATGTCGTTCTTCCATTGGGGCAAATCGAAGAGGCAGATTCGCTTGGTTTGGCGCCGAGTACCAGCACTGCGGTTATGATTGCACTTGGTGATGCGTTGGCGTTAGTTGTTAGCCAACGACGACGTTTTCGTGCGGATAATTTTGCCGTTTTTCACCCGGGCGGTGCGTTGGGACGCAAACTGAGTCGGGTTGATGAACATGTTCGCGGCTTAGAACGTTGCCGAATTGCTCCCGACAGCGAAACGATCCGCGAAGTTTTTGTTCGACATTGCGTTTCGGGACGGCGTTCCGGTGCTATTTTGCTGACGGGCGAAGATGGACGACTTTCCGGAATTTTTACTGACAGCGATTTGGCAAAACTCTTTGAACAACGAAACGAACATCTCATTGATTTACCCATTCGTATGAGCATGACATCAAAACCAACTGCTGTTCTCAGCGGAACACGAATGCTCGAAGCCATCGCCATTATGAGTGAAAAAAGAATCAGCGAACTTCCGGTCATCAATACGGAAGGCTTTCCACTTGGAATGATCGACATTACCGATGTTATTGCCGCTTTTCCGGAAACAGTCGTATCAGACAATACGTCGTCAGATAATATTGCACCAAATAATACCTTGTTGGATAAAACGACCGATACTGTTATAAAAAATTTCCCGCCGGAAAAAACGATACTGAAAATCGCCTGAAATGGTCATTACCAAACGTAAACTTTTCACGACCAAAAATATTTCTGTAGCAATTTATTTATCGTTCCGGTTTTGGCAATTCACGCCCTTTGCGACGTTTTTTGTTCCTTGATTTTTTTTTGAAATCGATCAACTTTGAATTTTCACCGATATGTTTTTTCATTTCGT
>JAIRTV010000591.1 GCA_031254675.1 Planctomycetaceae bacterium
GGATCGGTAAGAAGAAAGTTGCCGGCAGCAATTTTGTGTTTTTGGTCAGCAACAACCCCACGAACAACCACTATGCCATTGTGGAACGAAATTTGAACCGGCGAAAGAAAATGTATTGACGGATGACTCAAAAGCATGCCTTCAAGTTTTTGTTCAAAATGTCGGAGTGTTGCCGCTTGATTTTTTGTTGCAGACATGGAAGATTGCGACGTTGTCGGTTGTTGTGTTTGCGGCTGAATTGGTTGCGATGTTGCCGGTGGCGTCTGCAACAGTTCGCCGCCAACCGGAATAGCATTGCCGTTGAAGTCGTTGTTGTTTTCGCCGAAATTTTGTTGCGATCGCGGAACCAAACTCGATACCCCCGAACGATCATTACGCCCAAAATCACGGAACCAACGAGAACCACTTGAAGAACGAACCGAATTTTCTTCCGATAAAGCGGTCGCCTCCATGATGCCGGAACGTTCAAAAAAACCAGGTAAACGCCGAACCGGTTGCGGTGGGAAATTCGTACTCGTGTCCGCTTGAACCGGTGTGTTTGCCGAAACAATACGTTTGTTGGTTTTTTCTGCCGACAAAATATTCGACGAAGGTTGTGATTGCGGCGATTGCTGTTCCGGAATTTGGCGAAACCGAGCATTGGGCGCATTCGGGTCAAACATAAGCCACGTATTGAATCGCCCTATTTTAAAATCGTTGTAAAAACGAGGATGGTCAAACTCCACCGTATCGGGAATCTCTCCAAAAGGAACCTTTCCAAGCCGAGTTTGTATTTTTGTACGAAACCAATCCCACTCCGCCGGCTGTTGCGATTCCGGCTCCCCATTCTGAGCAATCACCGCAACCACCATACCCAGAAAAATAACAATCGTACAAAAAATGTGAAAAGAATCTCGCCACATGAGATTAAATTGGTAATCAGGTTAAGGGATTGTAAAATATCGAGATATCAAAACAATGTCTCTATTCTATACGACGACAGTGCTTGCTATGATTGTCATGGTCGAATTATACATATCACAAAAATTCGACGCAATAGAGAACGTTACCGTGAACGGTTACAAAGTTAGGAGATAACGGTCTAATATGTTGTGCGTTGGCTAGCAAACCAAAGTGTGATTTCGAACTTCCTGACGCGCTCTAATTCCGAACGGTTTCAATGGCATCGGCAAGACGTTGAACTGTTTCTTCATCGCGTTTCATGACTTCGCGAAAATAAGGGACAAGAACTTGCCGAATTGGTTCTTCGTCTGGTTTGGCTTCGGCGAGAAAAGTTAAGGGAATATCAAACCGCCCAAGATCACCCCAAAGACGATAACCAAAAGAACGAACCACAATTGACGGTTCCCGAATTAACAAATTCAACGCCGCTTCACAATTTCCATTCGTTTTAGCGAAAATTCGATGGCAAACCGCTGCCAGTTGTTCACTTTCCGGCGGCAACGGCAAGGGATTCAACCAATTAGGATGTCCTTGAATATTACCAAGTTCCGGTTTGTCCGGAACAAGCAGAACTCCGGCTTGTCTTGTCGCCACAAGAGAAACCTGACCAATTTGCCATGAAATTTTCCCGTTCGCGTCAGGAATCAACCCCAATATTGGTCGCGTTTGAGGAAGAACATGACGAGATGAAATTGATTCGCCGGAATTATTTTCAAGAATCTCCGCAAACGTGTCCACAAAAATTAAGCTCGTCGAATCTGTTAAATGGACTGTTCCATCGATTTTTTCCGTTTGAAGACGAAGAGATTGAGTTGAGGGCGGACTATTTTGGTTTTCGGAAACATTCGGACGAATCACCAAACGTCCATAATCAATAAAAATACCGGCAATACCATGTTCATCCGGTTCCAGCAGGCAAAATTTGGAATCGCCAACCATCTCAACCCGAAAACCGCTTTCCAACTCCACCACCGCACGGAATGGAGATACTGTCAAAAGATATTGATTTGCATGAAGTGTTAATGGTAATCTTTTCATTTCCCATTGATCACTCGCTGTGGACGCCGAAAAAACAACACACGGCTCCTTCACCGCCAAAACTCGTCCAAGAATTGGCGGTTGTGGAATTTCCGGCTTTTCCCGAACTTCTCCAACCGGAATAACATGTTGCGTCGAAATTGTCGAAGCAAATTCATCTGAAATGGTTTCGTTTATGGTATTGCCGGTTGTGTTGTCCAAAGGACGGTCAACCCTATTACCAAACGCAAGAGACGGTTTCGGCGAAGTATCCGTTAATCTGTTGCTAATCGCCAACGATTCCGGTTGTGGTACGGGTTGTTCGATTGGTTGTTCAGTCGAATATTCCGTCGATTGTTTTGCCAATTGTTTTGCCGGAACCTGATTTACCACCGAAGTTGTCCATGCGTTAGGATTTTGCGGCGGCGCCACATCGGAAACCGCATCGGCTTGCCGTTTGGGTTCCACAAATTCAGGCGAAAGCAACGCCATATTTTTTTGTTTCGGCGGGGCGGAAATCGGTTGAAACGCAATTAACGATTGATCGTCAAACGGTTCCGGTTCACGTTCCGGCATCGCCACCAAAAGAGGTTTGGCTCGAACCGGTGTTTCAAAATTAGTGGGAGTAACTCGAGCGGCAACCGTGTTTTTGATTGCCGGTTTTTCTCTTCGTTTGATCGGAGTCGCTGTGGAGGTGGAAACCGATGTTGTTGTTGTTGTTGTTGTCGTTACCTTTGCCGGTTCCGTAAGGGGTTGAGTCGAAGAAGAATGTTCCGAAGGCAACAGAGAAGACGGAGCTTCACTGTTGTCGGGCAAAACAGTTGCCGTTGGGGAATGTCGCATCGGATTAGGCGCAAACAACATCGGTTTTTCCGGCAATTCCGTCAACGATTCTTCGGTTGGCTTCTCTGGTAATTCAGATTCAGATAATGATGTTTCTCGCGTTTTCGGCGCAACCGCCATTGTTGCAGGGAACACAGCGGAAGTTGACGGCGAAGGCGATACGGATGTCGATGTAGATTGTTGTCGAAATTCTGTTGTTGTGTCTGTTTTCGTCTCTGTAACTGTTGCCGGCGGGAATTTTTTCGGTAATGCTTTTGTCGATGATTCCGTGACAGTGTTAACGTTGGTGTTAATATTGGCGTTAATATTTGTGTTTGCGGGAGATCGAACAGGTTGTTCTTTACGTTGCTGCGGCAATATCGGCAACGCAGAAACGTGAGACGGAATCGTTTCCGCTGATTTTTCAGGAAATTCCGCCAACACTGTTCTTGTTGCCAACTCTTCTCGAACTTCGGTAACCGGAATTGTTGGCGTTACGGTAACAAATGGAACAACAGTTTTCGTTTCCGGTACATCCGACAACTCCGAAACATTCGAAAGACCCGAAACCGAATCGGTTTGTTCCGGCTGGGAATTGATGAAAGCGGTGTTATTGTCGTGTTGGGGGCGATTCCATTGTTCCTGCATTTGGTTCCAACCAAGCCAAAGCGTCGAACATAGCAGAAAAATCATTAACACCGTCCACAATGAATTATTTTTGCGAGTTTTAGGTTGGAGTTGTTCGGTGGAGTTTTCTGTTTTATTGTCGATTTTATTGTCTATTTTGTGTTCGGTTTTATTTTTTTCCGTTTTATCAGCAGTCAACCAATTCCAAAACATACCAACCCACGAAAACGGTTGGACTTTGTTCTGTTCCGCAAAAGATGACGAAGCGGAAAAATGGTGATCGGTTTCGGTGTTGGAATGGTCGGTTTGAGCGGGAACAGCAGCGGAAGCAACAACAGATTTCAAATGGGGAAACGGAACAAAACTAAAAGACGGTAAATGATTTTCGGTTTCGAGTTGTTGCGGGAATCTGACTACTTCCGGTCGGTTCGAACCAAAAGACAATGTTCGCGATGTTTGCTGCGTTTGATTAACCTGAAATTCGTTTGATTCGGTAATTTTGTTGGCAATTTTCGAGGTTTCGGAATGAGGAGTTGGCGGCAAATAGTCACCAAAAGAGAGTTTACGAGAACCAAAAGGTAATTCCGATTCTTTTGCTCGTTTTTCGCTGAAAATTTCAGTTGTTGCCGGCAACCGGTAAAGATCATAACAATATTGCCGACATTCGCGGCTGGTTTGTGCGGGTTCTCCGAGAACATTGGACAAAATATGGTGAATCGAAGCAATTTCCGCAAGATATTTATCAGAAGACAGGCAATAAGTTTCAAATCGTTCCTGAACATCTTCCGGCATTTGGTGATCAAGATATTCGGCGACAAGATTGGGGTCAAGTTCTTCGCGTCGATCAACCAAGCCCGGCACACCAAGACGGGGATTGTGTATTGTGCTTCGGATTCGGTTCAACATTGTCGAAGCAGCTTCATATTTTGGGATGAGCTGTTCGAGTTGTTGATGTTGTTCTTGACCGAAAATATGATCTTCGAACGCAAGAAGTGTACGCAACGAAAGTCGCATGTCCTTGTTTTCCAATAAGTTTGGCAAATAATCCGTTAGAGCGAAGCGGTTTGGATGCGGCTTCGTCTAAAAACAGTTGCGTATAATGCCAAAATTTACGTTTTAACGCAAGGGCAATTTAGAATATTTTCCCATCAACCCGCAAACACCAAAACGTATTAAGAATTACATTTTTGTCTGGTACGCAGCGCATTGGAAATAATTAGGCACTTTTCCAACGAAAAATAGTTGCCAAGTTACTCCATAACAGTTTCGGATATGTTCTACTTAGAGCGCATACCAAAAGCCCAAAAATGCGTACTCCAAAAAACAAAATCAGATGAGCAATATTTCGGCGAAATATTGCTCACCAAACATGATGAGAGAACGTCTAGCTGGTGTTCCTCTTTTAACGAAAATTTCACTGATTTATTACGGGATTTTTAATCGGTCAATATTGTTCCATTGTGAGCGTTGGGATTATTCCGTAAACGTCTTTGCTTGTAATCGTGCCAAAGCGGACAGGATAAATCAATCCAACACTTGATTGCTCGTTCTTCTTCCTGAGAAAGTGTAACTTTTTTATGATTTTCATCTTTGAGAATTGACCATATTTGACTTTTGACTGTCCCAAAAGTATAAGGTTCTGCTTTTGTCGGAATACCCGTCTGATACCCCCAATCGAAATGATGAACATAACCACCACGAATTAACGTCTTAAATGAACTTGGAATGAAATCTTTATCCAACGAACCACTCAAATCAATTTTTTGAACATTATTTGCGCTGTGGCATGAAACACAATTTTTATCAAAAACTGGTTGAACTGTTTTTTGATAGTCAAATGCTCCTGTTCCCCATGGTGATGGTGTTAAACGTTTTGGTGGTTGCTGAGCGGCAAGAGTTCGTCGCCGTGTTGTTGGAGTTGAGGCACGGTCTTCATGGCAACCAACACAACTTCGTATTTCACCCGGTTGAAGTTGGACAACACTACGCATTCGTTGGATTTTCGTAATGTCAAAATCGGCAACAGGATGACGCGACATTCCGGTTGTTTGAAATAGTTCGGTCAACACGGCTTTTTCTGGAACAAAACGTCCATTTTCGTTCGGAATATTGAGTGTATAAATTCCGCCGCCTTCCCGCCAGACAGAATCGTA
>JAIRTV010000592.1 GCA_031254675.1 Planctomycetaceae bacterium
CCAATTGTAGAACTACATTTACCAATTGTAGAACTACATTTGCCAATTGTAGAACTACATTTACCAATTGTAGAACTACATTTGCCAATTGTAGAACTACATTTACCAATTGTAGAACTACATTTATCAATTGTAGAACTACATTTGCCAATTGTAGAACTACAATTTAGCTTATTTTTTTGTTTTTTTTGTGTCATTTCGTGTTAAAAAAGAGGAAACACGCGAAAAGTTAGAGAAGGGTCTAATCAATGAACAATTATCGCCAACATCTGAATTATCTTTTGAAGGGAGCTGGTTTACAGGTTTTGAATTTCGGGGTAGTCGTGATTCTTGGTCTGATGCTGGCGCCTTATGTTCTGAGAACGTTGGGCGAACGTGACTATGGAATCAATGTGATAGTTGCTGGTTTGGTGGGGGCGTTTTCGTTGGCGGATTTGGGAATTTCCGCTGCGGTGTCGCGTTTTTTTACGGTTGCTTACGCCCAAAAAAATAAAGAAGAATGTATCGCCTTGTCGAACACGGCTTTTTTTACATTTCTTCTTTTGGGCGGTATCGGATTTCTCGGATTGCTCGCAACCGCTCTCGTCATCTATTATCTCAACCTTATGGATGACCGACTTCTCATCACAATCATTATTGTCATTAACGGTTTTACGTTTTGCGTCAACTTCCCAATGAATATCTTTATCGGGATTGTCAACGGGACAATGCGACAAGAATTGATCGGGCTTCAATCGCTTACGTTTCGATTATTGGGGGCGTTGACAACATTTCTGATTCTTTTTTGCGGTGGACGTTTAATTGTGTTAGCTTGTGCCGGTTTGGTTATTGCTCTTCTCAATATGGTGATTCTTCTGAGATTGGTTTATGTTGCGTTTCCCGATTTTCTTTTGAATCCGTCCTATTTTCGGTGGGAGATTCTTTTCAAATTGATTCGTTATGGTTTGTTTACCTTCCTGATTTTTGTTTCCGGCGTGATTCTCAACCAAGGAAGTATTTTGATCATTTCAACTCTCATCAAAATCGAAGCGGTGGCTCTTTTTTCTATGATTGCTTTGGAGTTGTCGGGTTACTTGCTTAACCTAATGGAAACAATTATGGGGAATTGGCTTACCACATGGCTGACCTTGCTCCACTCCCAACAAGATAAAGAGTTGGCAAACAAAACATTAAAACTAGCGTACAAAATGTCCACTTGTTTTGCTTCCTTTTGTGCGTTTGGATTGATTGTTTGGGGACCCGCTTTTCTAATGCGTTGGGGCGGAAAAAACGACGCAGGAGATTACTATTTTTTGGAAGCCTATCCCAGTTTAGTCTGGCTAACATTGGGCGTGTGGATCATTCAATGCCAAGCTCCCAACACCAGATATCTCTACGCGGTTGCCAAACACTCCTTTCTGGCTTACACCGGATTCATCTGCAATATCATCGCACTTGAGGTGGCAACGTTATTGGTGTGTTACGGATACGGTGTCGAAAGTGTTGCGGGATGTATTTGTCTTTCCATGCTGGCGGTTCGCGGGATTGCGGCGCCAATTTATGCCTGCCTGTTGCGGAAACAAAAAATCATTCCCTATTTCCTGCAAATATCGAGTTATATTATTTGTGCCGGTATTGCTTACGTAATTCCGCTTATCATTTCCCATTATCTGCTGGCGCCGAATTACGGGCTTCTTGTTCTGGTCGGTTGTTTGTGCAGCATCACGTATTTTCCCGTTTACTTACTAATTACCATCAATAAAACAGAACGGGAAACAATACGAAACTTTTTCCGAAAACAAATATCCTAAAAATTTTCCAGCAATTGCGTCAATCAAAAACAATTGGAGAGTAACGATTCAGTTGCCGTTCTGTTTTAGTTATTTTTTTTCAACAAAACTGAATATTATTACTAAAATCACAACAATTCGGAACACATGGAAATATTAGTAGATAATTAGACATTTTTAAAAGAATATCAAATGCCGGACGATCCGCATTTGAATTGCCCATGAAATGGTCAAGATGATGATGGGGTCTTGAAAGCGTCGATATTTTCTATTATGATGGCGAACAATGAGGATGTTTCTTGACCTGTTGACAATCATTGAGTTTTACATCGTTTTTGCGTTGATGATTGCTGATGTTGTGAACAGTGAATCCGGTAGTGAACATCTGTTGAGGATTTTCCGTGAATCCTTTTATACTCCGAATTTCCTACATTCTGAAAATCGGTTATTTTCCTAACAATTTTCTTAACTATTTGCCCAGTAACCTTCAATGTCAAAACAACAGCCTGCTGGTCGTCCGATTCTTGTAATTATGGGATTTATTTTAATATTGGCGATGTCGATTGCCTACAATGCGGTTCATATTGTGGAGCCGGGCAATGTGGGCGTGGTGATTCGGCTTGGCGAAGCGCAACCGAATGCGCTTGAAGAAGGAATCCATTTGGTCATTCCCTTTATCACCAACGTCAAACCTCTTGATATTAAAATCAAAAAGGCGGAAGTAAAAACCGCTGCCGCTTCCAAAGACTTGCAAACAGTCAACGCCGAAATTGTCGTCAATTATCGTATTGACAAAAATAATGCCGTAAAATTGTTTCGCGATATTGGAGTCAATTATCTTGCCACTGTTATTGAACCGCAAATTCAGGAATCGTTTAAGGCTGGTGCTGCCAAATACACTGCCGAAGCTCTTATCACGGAACGTTCCGATGTTTCTGCCGGTATTCGGGAATCGATTAGTTCGCGAATGCAACAATTTGGCGTGATGATTGATGCGGTTAATATTACGAATTTTGACTTTTCACAAGAATTTAATCGGGCGATAGAAGAAAAAATGACCGCCGAACAACGGGCATTGCAAGCGGAAAAGGAATTGGAGCGATATAAATTTGAGGCGCGGCAAAAAGTGGAGACGGCGCGGGGTGAAGCGGAAGCGGTGATGGAAAAAGCCAAAGCGGAAGCCGAAGCACTCCATTTGAAAAAACAATACGCCACACCGGAATTGATTTGGCTTTCGGCGGTTGAAAAATGGGATGGTCGATTGCCAACACATCTTTTTGCCGCACCACCAATTCCCGTATTCGACACCAATACCACAACAATCAATACCGAATCCCATAAACTATCCGGCAAAGAATTTCAACAAGACTCCAATAAAATATTCATGACAGAATCAGAGACCGATACAAAAAATTAACAAACGAAAAGCGAGTAAAATTATGTCCGGTTTATCAATTCATTCAATTTCCCAATCGTTGTCTGCGTCGCATCAAGTGCAACGAACTCAGTCCAATCTGGCTCATTCGCTTACGCAACTTTCCACCGGTAACCGTATCAATTCCGCTCAAGACGATCCGGCAGGACTTATTGCACAAGAACTATTTCGCTCGGAAATAACTGCCGGCAATGCTGCGTTGAAAAATACCCGTATGGCAAACAATATGCTGAATGTTGCCGAAAGTGGGATGCGACAGATCAGCAATCTTCTTATTGAAGCCAAAGGTTTGGCGGTTGAAGCGGCGAACAGTGGAGTCATGACACCGCAAATGGTTGAAGCCAACCAAATTCAAATGAACGCTATTTTGGATTCCATTGACCGGTTTTCCGCCATGACCAACTGGCTTGGCAAACCGTTATTAGATGGAACATTTTCATCGGAAAACGGTGGGGCGTTGTTCCAATTGGGACAAGAAGTTGTTTCGTCTCAGCAAGTGACTGTGCCGTTGGAAGGTACTCAAACGAGCCGTGTTGGGAGCGGATCGAATCTTCTGCTGGAATTGCGAAGCGGCGGTGCTGCATCGTTGGCAACAAACCCACAATTAGCAGATCGTATTTTGGGTACGGCGATTTCACAAATTGCCATGCAACGAGGTGAAATCGGGGCAGTACAACAATACACGTTGGATACGAATATCAATGCGTTACAAGATTCGCTGGTATCGTTGACGGCAGCGAAATCAATTATTTCTGATGCAGATTATGCGGTTGCTGTTTCTAATACCGTGCGTGATCAAATTTTACTCCAAGCCGGAATTCAAACTCTCGGTTTGATCGATCAAAACCGTTACAACACTCTAGCTCTACTCAATTCCTAAACGGCAATGTCAATAATATTTCGTAAGAATTTCATGGAATTGGTGATTTAACCGCCAAAATTATGTCTGCCGATTGTTTTTGTTTTTCGGTTTGTTAACTGTTTTATTTTACGGTTGTGCTTCATCGGGACTGCCGGTTCAGTTTGTTGAGGGAACGGTTGCCTTTAATGGTCAACCACTTGCCGAAGCGTTAATCAGTTTTATTCCGAAAACTA
>JAIRTV010000610.1 GCA_031254675.1 Planctomycetaceae bacterium
AACGATTCGGGAATTGGCTGGGAAGTTACTCAACGTCAAAGAAATCAACGAAGAAATCAACAACATCAAGGAAGCGTCACGATTTTTGGAAGAATCACGATTTCTTCGTAAACTTTCCCGACTCGAAACCGCATTGGAAAGGGCGGAAATTGCGATTGCTCCTGAATGTTTCCTGCCCCGGTGAGAAAAACAATCCATTTGGTTTTTGGGGCATGGACGGAAATTCCGAAACTTTTGTCCGCTATGAAAGCCCAAAGGCTTACGTTTACAAAAACGCTAGCGCGTCTTTAGGTGATTTTTTACCGGACAAAAAACATTTCTTGCTTTTTGTCTCAAATTTTTTGTTTCTCTATGACATGGAAAACATTGCAGCTGATGTTACTCCGATCATATTGACTTCTCGCTACGAATACAAAAGTACTCCAGAGCCGCTCATTAAAGATCATCATGCGCTTGCGGGAACAATTTACAACGATTTTCTCTGGGGGAAAATCATAACGCCTGATCCCAATGTTCGACGCGAACCCAAACCGGTTTGGGCTCGTGTTGCTCTAGATGGAAAATCGGTACTTGAACGATTACCGGTTCCCAAAGGAATTGATTCGCCGACGTGGTGTCCCGAATATTGTATCGCAACGCCAAACAACAAGGGACTTCTTGTTGGCGACGAATACCGTCTTGTTCTTTTACGTTTCGACTCTACCGAAAAATGACTTCCGAAGCAAAAATGATTGTTTCTTTATCGTTTGAATTATTGATATGGTTTTCGGTGTTTTTTGTTTCGGGTTGAGCGTTGCATTGTCTTGCAGCTTCACGAGCTATCTGAACGGCTGGCAACAGAAGTGCGATTAACACGCCAATAATCGCAATCACAACAAGAAATTCGACCAACGTAAAACCGAATCGCAACGAATGTGAAAGAGATAAGAATTTTTTGGAGTGGAATTGGCGTTAAAAGATCAACTTCCAGTGGGCAATTTTATCTATGGAAATTTCGTTTGTATGATTGACTTTTTCGGTTGACACATCATAATGATTAGGATTTTATGTTAACGATAACCATTGTTTGTTCGTTGGCGGTGCGTGGTGTTGCCAGAACTCCGTGATAGATTATGATTCAACGGCGTCTTATTTTTGGTTTTTTAATTATTATCGTCTTGTTGATTCTCTGTTGGCTGGACGTGAATATTTCCTTCTACGGTTTGACACGTGAAATTATTTGGCTTCCGCGTGGTATTATTTTGTTGCCGACTTATCTTGTATGCCTTGTTTTTTTGACACGGGAAGTTCTTCGTATTGTGAACGCCGCCGGTTTACATCCGTTTGCGCCAACCGTTTATCTTGGCAATTCTCTGATCGCTGTGAGTTGTTGGCTTGCGAATGTGTTTCAGCAATATAATCTTGAAGTTCTTCACGTAACAACTTCCAAAGGCGGTTGGCAATGGGCATCAACTGCAAGTTTTTGGGGATTACTTGCGGTTGCTGCGGGAGTTATTCTGTCGTTTGCCGCTGAAATGCGACGCTATTCTCACCCCGGCGGCGTCACAATCAATTTATCCGGCGCGGTTTTTACAATTGCCTATCTCGGTCTGCTTTCGTGTTTCATGATCCAACTTCACATGGCTTATGAACTATGGGCTATTCTTTCACTGGTTCTGGTAACAAAAATGTGCGATATTGGGGCGTACACGGTGGGCAAATTGATTGGTCGGCATAAAATGACGCCGGGGTTGAGTCCGGGCAAAACAATTGAAGGAGCTTTGGGCGGAATTTTGTTTTCGTGTTTTGGTGCTTGGTTTTGGTTCGCTGTTGTCTTGCCGTTGTGCAATGCCGGTACGCCCACTCCTTGGTATGGCTGGCTTCTGTTTGGCGTAACAATCGCTTTAACCGGAATGGTTGGTGATTTGGCGGGTTCGCTTATTAAACGCGACAGTAATATGAAAGATTCGGGACATGCTGTTCCGGGTTTTGGTGGAGTTTTGGATGTGTTTGATTCGTTACTAATGGCGGCTCCTGTTGCCTATCTTTTTTGGGCATTTGGATTTGTCTGTCCAGGAAAACATTTGTAACGATTTTGTCGTTCACAAATTTCCACGAAGTTTTTCACACCAATTTGTGAATAGAAAGAATTGTTAGAAATACTTTATCGTTTGTATTTCATTTTTTCAACGATAATTGAATCGTACCCGAAATTTTAGATTATCTCGAAATATATGTACGATTATGAATTATTTGAGTTAGTGTTTCATTACTTAGAAATTTTAATTGGAAATTTTGAAATTTCAATCCGGTCTGGAACAAAGACGGCGATTTTATTTTGACAATTTCGTAACTATTTAATGATTAGGCTGAAGTGATTACTAGAAAAAAATAATACAATGGGCATTGACCTTTTATGGAAAAAATTTTACCATTATTGATTACGTTGCTGCTTTTGGACGAAGGGCAAAGTTTTGCGAGATACTTAACATTTGAAAAGCGTTTCACCCATTTCTGATTTCATGTCCAATGATGCTATAATTTCGAAACTTCAATCTGCGCGTGCGCGAATTTTGGAACAAATT
>JAIRTV010000007.1 GCA_031254675.1 Planctomycetaceae bacterium
CACGATTCAAAATTGCCCTTGCATTGGGAAAAAGAAATCAGTATCCTTCGCTATTCCTCTATGAATCCTCCATTCATTAAAATTATGTGAAAACATGAAAAATAGAAAAGATCACTTCAACAAATCCTTATGGTTGGGAATTTTCTTTGTAACCATTTTGCTCGGTAATGCCCTCTTTGCGCAAACTGATAACCAAAATGTAACTCCGCCATCGAATCAGTTAGCAGACACAAAAGCAACCGAAAATGATCAAGAAAGAAGTCGCGAGTATTGGAAAAATTATGACCGCCGGAATTTTCCTACATCCGACAAAAATTCTACCCACCCCGGATTTGCCAGCACCACAAAAATTCAATATCTCGACCCGAATTCCAATTCCGCCGACACAACTACCAGTCAAGGCGATCCCAATGCGGTGTTGGATGTTCGGATTATCGGTAATGTCCAAATCGGCGCAAAAGAGTTGATCAAAATTATCAAAACCCGCCCAAGTCGCCCCTTCAATCACGCCGTTCTCGAAGAAGATAAACGCGCCCTCATGCAAAAAGGTTGGTTTATCGATGTAAAACCAAAAGTCGAAAAAACTCCATCCGGCTATATTGTTACGTTCCAATTTATCGAACGTCCAATTATTCATTATATTAAAATTATCGGGAACAACGCCCATACACGAAAAATTCTCCTCGAAGAAGCAAACCTCAAATCCGGCGACGCTCTCGATCCTATCGCCATTTATCAAGCAAAAGAACGGATGGAACAATTTTACCGTGACAGCGGTTATTATCGTGTTCATATCGAAGTGTTGCACGGCGACCAACTCGGAGATCGCGGAGTCGTGTTCCTCGTCAGCGAAGGTCCAAAACAACGGATTCTCAGCACCGAATTTGAAGGAAATCGCATCGCCACTTCCGCACGACTCAAAACATTGATTCAGTCCAAACCAGGTTGGTTTTTCTGGATCAACAGCGAATTCACCCGCCAAAAACTCGACGAAGACATCGAAACATTAACCGCCTACTACCGGAAACTCGGGTTCTTTTACGCCAAAGTTGACCGCAAATTCGTCGAAACAAACGGCTATACCGGTTGGGGACAAAATCGAAGTTGGGTTAATGTCAAATTTATGATTGAGGAAGGTCCGCGTTGCCGTGTTCGCGATATCCGTTTTGCCGGAAATCACGTTTTCTCAAAAGAAGAATTGCTCAAAATAATGAAATTGCCCAAAGAAAACTATTTCAATCAAGATATGCTCGAAAGCGATATGAAACGGTTGAAAGATAAATACGGCGATCAAGGGTATGTTTTTACGGTCGCCGAACCCGATCCGCGAATCGATGAAGATTTCGTCGATGTGGTAATCAATATCAAAGAAGGTCCACGCGGGTATTTAAGAACTCTTCATGTCGAAATTGTCGGTAACGAAGGAGCAGAATCTTATAGCAAATGGCATCCAATTCTCAATCGAAGTTCGTTGCGCCCCGGCGATATTTTGCGAACAAGCGAAATCAACAATAGTCGTCGGCGTTTAATGGCGTCGCAATTGTTTAACGCCAATCCAACTCAAGGGGCAATTCCTGAATTTTTGTTTGATTTTCCCGAAGAAGCGATTGAAGACGCGGAAAATGAGGAACGCGAAGCGGCAAAATTAGCCGAAGCAAACGCCCAGATTCGCGGGCAACAGCCAACACGTTCGATCTTTTGGAATCGAAAAGTTCCTTACCGCAACGAAAAAACAGAGAATAATTCCTTAGAAAACGAAATGAACAAGTTTTCTGAATTTTTCCGAATTAAATTTGATCCGAAACGTTCTGTTAATTCGTCGAAAACTTCTTTAGATTCGCCGGATTCATCGAATTCGTATTCGGTACGCAAGGAAGTTTATCGCGGTCAAACGTTCACGCAACCGCGCAATGTTGCTCCGGCAACCGTTTATGTTCCGCCAACAGTGATTCCAAACAATAATAATTTTCGTAATTCCAACACAAATTATGTAAACAATTCGGCGGTAAACAACTCGGCGATATCGGTTTCTTCGCCGATGAGTTTTAGTGGTAGTATTGCGCCGGCGGCAACTCCGCTTGGTCAACACAATACGGTTAGTTCGACCGGTCCGTATGGAACAACTTATTATGCGGAGGCTTACAATCAACCGCCGGTTTCTGCCCAACGACCGGAGGCAATGACAATTTTGGGGCAACCGACCAATATTACGCCGCCAGCCTATCAACCGACTTCCTATCTTTCGCCGCCGCCAACCAACACCAATGTTGGTGGTGGTGTTTTGTACAATCAAGGAATGATCTTTACGCAACACAAAGTAGATCAACCGACGAATCAGGTCATATTGGGCAATCCGTATGCGTCTTTAGGCAGCAACACCGATATACGAATTGATCCGAATGTTCCGCCGGGGGTGTCGAATAAGATTTATCCGGTGGATGGACGTTGGGTTGTTCAGGAAACACGAACCGGTCAATTAATGATGAGTGTTGCGGTAAGTTCGGATGCCGGATTGATGGGGCGTTTCATTATTGAAGAGCAAAACTTTGATATTCTGAATTTGCCAAAAGGGTTTCGATTGACTGATTGGAAAAACGCTTTTCGTGGTAAAGGTCAACGATTTCGGATTGAGGCGGTTCCGGGGACGGAGATTCAACGTTACAGCGCCAGTTGGGAAACTCCTTATCTGTTTGATTTGGATTATTCGTTCGGTGTTAGTGGTTTTTATTACGAACGGTATTACGACGAATGGTATGAAGATCGAATTGGCGGTTCTGTGTCCTTCGGCAAACTTTGGACTCCCGACTTTTCAACACGGTTAATTCTTGGCGCGCAACAAGTCAATATTTATCGTCCCATATTTCCGTATTCACTGGATTTGATTCAAGCTCTTGGTCATCATCCAATGTACACAATCGGTTTGGAAGCCTCGTACAATACACGCGACAGCGAATATATGCCCACCGAAGGACATTTAATCACGTTTGGCGTAGAACAAGTTCTAGGCGATTACCAATTTATTCGGGGCAATATCGATTTCCGAAAATATTTTATGTTGCATGAACGACCTGATCGAAGTGGACGTTGGGTTCTTGGTGTTCGGAGTAGTCTTAGCGTCAGCGAAAAGAACACGCCCATTTATGAACGGTATTTTGGCGGTGGTTTCACAAGTTTACGCGGATTCGAATATCGCGGCGTTACACCAAGAGACGCCAACGACGCGATTCTCGGCGGTTGCATGGAATTTTATAACTCAGCGGAACTCGTTTTTCCGATTACCGCCGATGATATGATTCGCGGTTCCTTTTTTATCGATACCGGAACAGTTGAAAGATCCATGACAAAATGGGAGAGTGATTATCGTGTTGCGGTTGGTTTTGGTCTTCGCCTGACGATTCCAATGATGGGTCCCGCCCCAATCGCTTTAGATTTCGCCTTCCCAATCAGCAAGGATAGCCGCGATGAACGACAAGTCTTCTCGTTTAACGTCGGATTCATGAGATAAAA